>CAVIVK010000235.1:0-4141 GCA_963645975.1 Bifidobacteriaceae bacterium
AGCCCGCGCCGCCCGGTGAGCTGCTCGCGCTCGGCGCCGGTCATGGCCTCGGCCGACCAGCGGATGTTGCGTTTATCGTAATCGTCGGAGAGCAGCGCCTCGGTGACGATGCCGCCGCCCGCGATCTCGTAATCGTCCACGATGACGAACCGGCGCGTGCCGTCGCAGCCGGAGTCGGCGGTGTCGAACGCCGTCGGACGGTCGAGCCGGAGGATCACCTCGGCGACTTCGTTTTTCTGCACCTCGCTGCGCTCCAGACTATCCAGCTCCGAGGCGTCCACGACGCGGAGGATGCTCTCGAGCTTTGCCTCCACCTTGGCGGTGCCGCACTTGAAGTGGTAGCGCTTGCCGGGACGCAGCGGCTCCTTGCCGAGCCAGAACACGTTCGCGCGCAGCCGCACGCCGACGAAGGGCGCTTCTTCGCTTTCCAGGCAGGCGATCTCGCCGCGGCGGACGAAGATCTGCTCGGTCATCGTGAAGCCGGCGGCATCCCCGGCGATGAACTTCTCCGGCGTGGGCGCAGAGAATACCTCGAGCGAGGCGACGGTCGTTTTCTTCCCGGAGGGATAGAACACGATCTTGTCGCCCGCGCGGAGACTTCCGGCCTCGAGCGTTCCGGCCACGATGCGGCGCTCGTCGCCGCCTTCGGTGAACTTGTAAACGCCCTGCACCGGCATGCGCAGCGGGCGGTTTTCCGGGCTCGGCACGGGGACGAAGGCGTCCATCTGCTCGAGCACCGTGGGGCCGAAGTACCACGGCGTGCGCTCGCTGCGGATGGCGATGTTGTCGCCCTCCATGCCGCTCACGGGGATGAACGCCGCGGGCGTGATGTGGATCTTTGCGAGGAATTCGGTAAATTCCGTGACAATGGAACGGTAGACCTCCTCGGAATAGCCGACGAGATCCATTTTGTTTACGAGCACCGCCACCTGCCGGATGCCGAGCATCGAAAGAAAGTAGCCGTGGCGGCGGGTGTTTTCCTCAACGCCGCGCGCGGCGTCGATCACCATGAGCGCGGCCTCGGCGCGGGAAGCGCCGGTGACCATGTTTTTGAGAAATTCAATGTGGCCGGGCGCATCGATGATGATGTACCGGCGCTTGTCGGACTTGAAGAAGCAGCGCGCCGTGTCGATCGTGATGCCCTGATCCTGCTCGTTGTGCAGCGCGTCAAGAAGGAAGGCATACTCGAACGGCTTCGAGTTGCGGCGGCAGTTTTCGCGGATGGCTTCGAGCTTGCCTTTCGGCAGCGCCCCGGCATCGGCAAGCAGACGGCCGATCACGGTGGATTTGCCGTGGTCGACGTGGCCGACGGTGACGATATTCAAAAGCTCTTCATTTTCCCAAGCGGTTCTTGTTTCTTCCATTACATGTACCCTCCCCGGCGAAGCGTTTCGAGCCCGCCGCCGTCCTCGGCGTCCTGGGCGCGGCCGCTGCGCTCGGCAATGTTGGAAAGAGCGCCGGTGCGCAGCTCCTCAATGATCTCGTGGACGTTCCGGCTCTCGGACTGGATCGGCTTCGTGCACGGCGCGCAGCCGAGCGAGCGGTAGCGCGTGCCGTCGCCCTGGTTGTAGTAGAGCGACACGGTGGGGATGTGCTCGCGCTCGATGTATTCCCAAACGTTCAGCTCCGTCCAGTCGAGCAGGGGATGAATGCGCACGTGGGTGCCGGGAGCGAAGTCGGTTTTGAACTGGTTCCAGAACTCGGGCGGCTGGTCGTCCAGATCCCAATCGTTGTGCTTGTCGCGCGGGGAGAAATAGCGCTCCTTGCTGCGCGAGCCCTCTTCGTCGGCGCGCGCGCCGACGATGACGCCGGTGTAGGCGTCGGTATTCGTGTCGCGCTCGTATTTGCCGGTTTGGAGATTGAGCCGGTAGCGCGGCCACGTGCCGTCGAGCGTGTGAGTGAGCGCCTCGGTTTTCAGGCGGCGGCAGCACTCGACGCGCGAGCATTTGCCGTCCGGGAACGTTTCGAGATTCTCCAGCGCCTCGCGGTTTTCGCCGTAGACCATGTAAAGGCCGTACTCCATGGCAAGCTTGTCGCGGTATTCAATCATTTCAGGGATTTTATAGTGTGTGTCGATGTGTACAAGCGGGAAGGGGACGTGGCCGTAAAACGCCTTGCGGGCGAGCCAGAGAAGAACCGTGGAGTCCTTGCCGATGCTCCAGAGCATACAGAGATTGCCGAACGCGGCGTAAGCCTCGCGCAGGATGTGCACGCTTTTGCTTTCCAGTTTATCGAGATGATCTCTCATTCTTCCTCAACCTCCCGCATTTCGTAGCCATAATGTTCCATGTAAAAGCCCAGCTTTGCGTTGATCTTGCGAACGAGCCGGGGCGAAATGTCAAACTTGTTCTTCTGATATCCGCGCTGCGAATCGACATACGCCTGAAAGCGCGGCGCAGCCGCTTCGAAGCCGGAGAGCTCCAACCGCCGGTAAATATCGCGCAGCGTGTCGACCGGGGCGCGGCAGAAATCGGTGTACGCGATGTCCACGTACCGGTTCTTCGGGAAAAAGCCCTCGAGCTCGAAAAGCTCGCGGTACATGCGCTCAAAGATGTCGATGACCGTGTCCTCAATGAGCTCGTCGAGATTGTCCGGCGCTTCGGTCAGCCGGAGCGAGTCCATCTCGGTGCGGAACATGTGGATCGTGGAGCGGACGGTCTTATAGGGATCACGGTGGATGTTAATGAACCGCGCATCCGGATACATGCCCCACAGCTCGCGGATGCGCGCGGTGTTGTCCGGACTTTTGAGAATGAGCTGCTTGCTTTTTTTGATGTAGGTAAGCTTGCGGATGGCGTAATCGTAGCTGCGCTCCCATTTGCGCAGCGCTTCGATGGGGAGGTCGCTCACAAATGCGCCCTCCATGTACTTTTTATAGTTCTCCGGGAACGCGATCATGTGGATGATCGAATACGGCGAGATCGTCAGCACGCCGAACGTCTCCTCCATCGGGAGATCGAGCGAATACTGCACGTTATCCTGCGGGCGGCCATTCTGGATGCCCTTTTCGATCGGCGGCTGGATGAGCCGGCCGAGCAGCAGCGAGTAGGGCAGGCCGATCGTATTCACGGGATCGAACCAGCCAAACTGCTCATCGCGCGAGAGGACGTTTTGGAGGTATGTCGTCCCGCTGCGCCAATGGCCGAGAATGAAGATCGGGTCTTTCTCGATCTTTGTTTCACGGATACGCTTACGGTAAATGAGCGATTCCGCTGCCGCCGCGGGCGCGAGCGCAAGCGATGTTGCAGAAATGTACAGCGCCTGCGGCAGCCGGTCGCGGGCGATGCGGAAATGGTTCTCTTCCAGCAAATGCACCCAGTTGTCCAGCCGACAGGTCAAAAGAAAATGTCCGGGATTGATAGCTTTCACGGTATAGCCTCGCTGACATATAAAAATCTGGATATTAATATAGCAGAGGAATGTGAACTGAACGTGAAACATTCCTCTGCCAGGATGGTTTAATATAGATTTTACACACTCTTAGCGGGTCTCACCGGCAGCGTGACGGTGAAGCGGCTGCCCTCGCCGGGGCGGCTCTCGGCGGTGATCGTTCCGCCGTGCAGCTCCACAATGCGCTTGCAGAGCGTGAGCCCCAGCCCGCAGCCGTCGGCGCGGCGGTCGGTGTCGCCCTGATAGAACTGCTCAAAGATGCGCGGGAGCGTTTCCTCGTCCATACCGCAGCCGGTGTCCCACACCGTCACGGTGACGGTATCCGCTGCGGCGGCGAGATAGATGCCGATGCGCCCGCCGGGGGGCGTGAACTTCACGGCGTTTTCCAGCAGATTCACCCATACCTGATAGAGAAGCTCGCTGTCGCCGACGTAGTCAAGATCCGGGATGTCGGCGGAGACGGAGAGCCCGGCCTCCGTCCAGCGCGGCTCGAGCTGCAGTACGGCGCGCCGGAGCTGCTCGCCGAGCGGGAAGATCTCCGCCTTTCGCTGGATCTCCCGGTGGTCGATGCGCGAAAGGCGCAGCATGTCGTCAATGAGCCCGACGAGCCGGTCGGACTCCTGCGCGATGTACTGGCTGTACTCGCGCTCCTCGGCCTCGGAAAGCCCGCCCTCGGCGAGAAGCTGAGCATAGCCGTTGAGAATGGAGAGCGGCGTTTTGAGCTGGTGGGATACGCTGGAAATAAAGTCCT
>CAVIVK010000236.1:0-4249 GCA_963645975.1 Bifidobacteriaceae bacterium
GCGTTGCCCTTGGCCACGGATAGAGCCTCAATGCTGCCGTTCTGCAGCTCCAGAACGCCGGTGCCAACATCACCGACCGTCACGGGATTGGCGTTGGGCAGCTGGGAGGTGACCAACTGCATCTGAAGGGAAGCGTTCTGCGCGCCGACATCCACACCGTCAAAATCCTCCGCGGACGTATACTTTTCCGCGTCGGCGGCGCGGATCAGGATGACCGGCTCAATTTTATTATCGCCGTCATAATAATAATCGGAGATCTCGTAGCTTTCGGCTCGCTCCTCCGTCCAGACGTAGCCGGAAACAGACATCGGTACCGAGCCGGTATATACGGCGGTCTGGCAGGCATCAAAGCTCATCGGCTCAATGACGAGTTCCACGCCGATATAGTCGGCAATGTACTTGGCAAGGGAGACATCCAGCCCTACATACTGCTCCTGCCCATCCTTGGAGGAATCGACGAACTCCATCGGGGCGAAGTCGGGGGAGAGGGTGATGTGCAGTTCGCCGGAGGCTTTGATCTCATCAAGAACGCCGCCGGATGCGGCGGGTGCTTCGGTCGGGGCTGCGTCCGATACCGGCGCGGAGGGAGATGACGCTGCCGTGCCGGCGCCGCAGGCGCAGAGTGTGAAAAGCAGGACGGCGGCCAGCGCAAGGGAAATGATCTTTGAATGCTTTTTCATTTTGTTTAGCTCCGTTAATAAATGAATTTTTATTTAAGATGGTGCGAATGTTAGCATACTTATCCACACTCGTCAATATAAAAATGAGAAAAAATTCATGAAAATTTCAATATTATGGATAATAACCACCGACGCAAGAATATTATCCGGACGCTTTGTGCATATTTGTATGCAACGGGTGAAAAAATATCCGTCAGGCTTCCCGCGGGAAACCTGACGGATATTTGCATATAAATAAAAGCGTTTACAGAAGATATTTCAAGATCTGCACGGCGTTGCTCGCTGCACCCTTGCGGATCTGGTCGCCGCAGCACCAGAGTGTGAGAGCATTGTCCTGTGTGAGATCCTCGCGCACGCGGCCGACCCAGACGAGATCCTGCCCGCTCGTGTCGAGCGGGGTGGGGTAGCAGCGGCCCTCATAGTCTTCGATCAGGCGGCAGCCGGGGAAGGTGCGGATGGCCTCGTTCGCCTCGGCAACGGTGATCTTCTCCTTTGTCCGTACCGTGACGGCGATGGAGTGCGAGCGCATAACCGGCACACGCACGCAGGTGCAGGTGACGCGAAGATCGGGGAGATGCAAAATCTTGCGTCCTTCATTCTGCATTTTCATCTCCTCATCGGTGTAGAGATTATCGAGCATGCTGCCGATGAACGGGATGACGTTGAGCGCGATCTGCGTGGGGAATACCTTTGCCTTGCACTTTTCGCCGCGGGCGAGCGCATCCATCTGGTGCTCCAGTTCCTCCAGCCCGCCCTGTCCGGCACCGGACACGGCCTGATACGTGCACGCTACCATGCTCTCAATCGGCGAGAGGCGGTTGAGCGCGCCGACGGCCATCGCGGTGATGATCGTGGAGCAGTTGGGGTTGGCGATGATGCCGGAATTCTTTTTTGCGTCCTCGCCGTTGATCTCCGGTACAACGAGCGGGATGGCCGGATCCATGCGGAAAGCGGAGCTGTTGTCGATGTACACCGCGCCGCTCTTCACAATGGCCGGAGCAAACGCGCGGGACATGCCGCTCTTCACCGCGCCGAGGACAAAATCCATGCCCTCGAACGAGGCGTCCGTCGCCTCTTCTACAATAAGCTCTTCTCCCCGGAAGAGAATTTTGCTCCCCGCGCTGCGCGCGCTCGATAGGAGCCGGAGAGAGGAAACGGGAATATCATATTCTTCCAGTACGTTGAGCATTTCGCGGCCGACCGCGCCGGTCGCGCCGAGAATGGCGATGCTGTAGTTTTTCATAAGAGGATCTCCTTTCCATCAACCGGTGAACCCGTCATACAATACGCGGATTGCCTTTTCAAAATCACAGTTTTCCACGCCCACAATGATCGAAAGCTCGTCCGCGCCCTGGGCAATGGTGCGGATGTTCAGCCCGTGTTCGCCGAGCGCCTGGAAAAGCTTGCCGGACGTGCCGGGGCGGGCGGGCATTTTGCGTCCCACGGCGGCGACGAGAGCGATGCCGTCCTGCACGCGCACGTCGTCCGGACGGCAGGTTTTCTGAATATCGGCGATCACGTCGTAAAGCGTATTTTCGAGTGCTGCGGATGAAACGACGAGCGCAAAGCTATCGAGACCCAGCGTGATGTGCTCCACGGCGGCGTGGTAACGGTCGAGAATTTCCAGCGCGTTGCAGAGCGTTGTGGAGGCGTTCATGTTGCGCTTGAGCACCGTGAGGATCGTAAAGTTGCGCCGCCCGGCAATGCCGGTGATCGGGCGCTCGAGCTCGCTCTCGCTTTCGATGTGCTCCACGATGAATGTGCCGGGGTCGCCCGGACGGTTCGTGTTGCGGATGTTCAGGGCAATGCCCTTCTCCTTCACCGGGAGAATGGACTCCTCATGCAGCACCGAAGCGCCCATAAACGCCATTTCCCGCAGCTCCGCATACGTGATGCGGGGGATCGGGCGGGGATTTTCCACAATACGCGGATCGGCCATCAAGATACCGGAGACGTCCGTCCAGTTTTCGTATACGTCCGCGTTCACCGCCGCGGCGGCGAGCGCGCCGGTAATGTCGCTGCCGCCACGCGTCATGACCTTGATTTTTCCGGTCGGCACGCGGCCATAAAAGCCGGGAAGGACGATTCGGGCGTTTTTCTCGAGCGCTGCAGCGATGGCGGCATCGGTGCGGGCACGGTCAAACTGACCGTCAAACCCAAAGAAGACGCAGTTGGCAGCGTCCACAAAGGCGTAGCCGAGCGTTTCGGCCATGAGCCGCGCAGTAAAGTATTCGCCGCGGGAGACGAGCTCGTCCACGCTCGTGTCGCGCGAGAGCGTCGCGGCGTAGGCGTCAAATTCCTCCTCCACGCGATAGGAAAGGCCAAGCTCGTCGCGGATGGAGACAAACCGGGAGCGGATCGCGGCGAGAATGTCGGCGCAGGAGACGCCATAGGTCAAATGCGCGTGGCAGAGATAGAGGAGGTCGGTGAGCTTATGATCATCGCTCGTGCGTTTTCCGGCGGCGGAGATGACGACAACACGGCGCGACGGATCGGAGAGGACAATATCGCGCACCTTGCGGAACTGCTCCGCCCCTGCGACGGACGATCCGCCAAATTTACATACTTTCAGCATAGTTTTTCCTCCAGCGCCGCGAAGAACAGATCGTTTCCGTCCTTGCGGATGTTCTGCGCGAGCGCGTGCATTTTCTCGGCGCTCATCGGTTCGGTCACGGCGCGGACAACGTCGCCCTGCGTGAGCACCGCCCGAAGCGGCAGCCGGCAGGCGGCAAAGCCGCCGGTACGGATGTAATACATGTGTACCGCCGCGCGGTTATCCGCCTCTGCGCCGCGGCAGTTCTCCGGGAACATGGCCCGCGCGCCCTGCTGTGCCGCGGCGAGATCGCGCAGCACCGCCGACGCCGTGGGGAAGCGCCCTGCGCCCTGCCCCATCAGCACGATGGAGCCGCAGCGCGTGCCCGTATAGCGTGCCATATTGTTGTTTTCAAAAACCGAGCTCTCCGGCGCGGCGCGGGGAAAGAGCACCGGTTCCACATACGCCGAAACGCTGTCCCCGGCGCGGCGGCCAGACGCAATAAGACGGCAGACAAGGCCGCGGCCTTGTATATCTTCCACATCCGCGGCGGTGAAGTGCTCCATGCCCTCGCAGAGCATGCCGCTTTGCGGCAGCACATCGAAGGCGACGGCGCACGCGAGCTGCATTTTCCGCAGCGCATCCAGTCCGGATACATCCGCCGTCGGGTCGGCCTCGGCATAGCCGAGAGACTGCGCCTCGTGCAGCGCGTCGGCATAGGAAAGACCGCGGCGCTGCATGGCGTCGAGCATGTAGTTCGTCGTGCCGTTTAAAATACCGGAAACGGCCTCGATGCGGTCGGTCGCTGCCGAGAGCGCGAGATTGTGGAGAAACGGCACGCCGCCGCCGCACGCTGCGCTGAAGAGAAACGCTACGCCCTTCTCCCGGGCGAGCGAGGCGAGCTCCAAGCCGTGCGCGGCGACCATCGCTTTATTCGCGGTGATGAAGTGTTTCCCGGCTTCGAGCGCGCGCATGCCGTAGGAGTACGCCGGATCCAGCCCGCCAAGCGTTTCCACCACGGCGTCCACCGTTGGAT
>CAVIVK010000237.1:0-1740 GCA_963645975.1 Bifidobacteriaceae bacterium
GAATAGTTGTCCACGAGCGTTTTGAGATTTTCCGCGCTGCGCTCGCCGCGGCGGTCCATCTGGCGGCTGAGATAGTAATAGAGCTCGCTGTACCCGTCAAAGCCGAGGCGCTTGCACATTTTCACGATCGTCGCGGCGGAAAGAAAGTTTTCGCTCGCGATCTGCTGGATGCCGACACGCTTTTCCCCGCGCTCGATGTGCGCGGCAATGCCCGTGATCACGCGCTTCTCATCCTCCGAGAGGAGGTTGGTCAAAAGAAAATAGCTGCCGTTCATTGAAGTCCTTCCCCGTCAAGTTGCTTACTCTTCATAATAATAGCAAAGCCGCCGCCAAAGCGCAATGTCTCATGTCACATCCGGAGAAAAAGACGGGGATTCACTCGGCCGCTTTGAAATTATAGACCGGGCGGATGTGTTCCATGATCTCAGCGGTGGGGCCGATCTCGGCGACGATCTCATCAAACGGCTTGTACGCCATGGGAGACTCGTCGATGGTCTCCGGCGAGACGCAGGACGACCACACGCCCTCCATCTCGGCGACATATTCCTCCATGGAGAGCTGTGCGGCCGCCTGCATGCGGCTCATGATGCGTCCAGCCCCGTGCGGTGCTGAGCAGTTCCACTCCTTGTTGCCCTTGCCAATGCAGATGAGACTGCCGTCGCGCATGTTGATCGGGATCAGGAGCTTTTCTCCGCTCTCAGCGGAGACGGCACCCTTGCGGAGGATCATCTTTTCCGTGTCAATGTAATTGTGAACGGTCGTGAACTCTTCGACCTTCGTCAGCCCCATGCCGCGCAGGATCACGTCGGTGATCGCCTTGCGGTTGAGCGCGGCGAAGCGCTGCGTGATGCACATGTCGCGGATGTAGTCCTGAAAGAGTTCTCCTTCCACATACGCAAGATCTTTCGGAATACGTTTCAGACGTTCTCCGTCCAGCGTTTTGAGCGCCGAGCGGATCTCCCGCTGCCGCCCCGCAGCGCGGTACTCGGCGATCAGCGCATCGACCCGCTCCTGCGCGCCGCGGCGCAGGGCAAGATGCCCCTGCTCCTGATAGTACGCGCAGACCTGCGTGCCGAGATGACGGCTGCCGGAATGGACCACGAGATACAGCTCGCCGTTTTCGGCGCGGTCGATCTCAATGAAGTGGTTGCCGCCGCCGAGCGTGCCAATGCTGCGCCGCGCCCAGTCGAGCGAAACGCTGTGCGCGCAGCGAAGCTCAGAAAGATCGATCTCCTCGTTGAACGGGTGTTCCCCGTCACGGACGTTCTGGCCGCTGGGGACCTCCCGGCGGATCAGCGCGTCAAGCGCGGCAAAATCAATCTCGCGCTCTGCAAGACGCACGGTCTCCATGCCGCAACCAATGTCCACGCCGACCATGCCGGGCACAACCCTGTCGGAGATTGTCAACGTCGTGCCGATGGTGCAGCCCTTTCCGGCGTGGACATCCGGCATAATGCGGATCTTGCACCCGGCGAACTCCTCCCGATCGCAAACCGTCCGGATCTGCCCGGCGGCCTTCTCGTCCAGCGCAGACGTGTAGCACAGGGCCGTATTGTATAGCCCGCGAATCTCGATCATTGAAATCTTTCCTTTCCAATGCGGCGGCTCTGCCGCCTTCCTTTGCTGCAAGAATATCACAGCGGAAGTCCGATAAAAAGGACTCTCTGTGGCTGCCGGAAACTTTTCTTCCGTGTAAAGAGTAGGCGGGCGGCTCCGAACGGAGCCGCCCGCCTGTTCCAT
>CAVIVK010000237.1:1750-2789 GCA_963645975.1 Bifidobacteriaceae bacterium
GTGTATTTCATTTTATCGCTGGAGGAATGCTTCCGTCTCGCGGTATCGCTGGCGGTGTTCCGCCGCCGGAGCTGGATGGACCGGCTCGGCAGCGGCGCGGAATAAAAAATGGCGGGCGGCTCCAATTTTGGGAGCCGCCCGTCTTCTGCGTTTTTCTATTACTTTTTGCCGTGGATGTTCTTCATGCGCTGGCTGTGGTCGAGAATGCGCTTGCGCAGACGGAGATTCTTGGGCGTAACTTCGAGAAGCTCGTCGTCCGCAAGGAACTCCATGCACTGCTCGAGCGACATCTGGCGCGGCGGGATGAGCCGCAGCGCCTCATCCGAGCCGGAGGCGCGGGTATTGGTGAGGTGCTTCGTGCGGCAGACGTTCACCGGAATGTCCTCCTGCTTGGGGCTGACGCCGACGATCATACCGCCGTAGACCGGCGTGCCGGGCGTGATGAACATGACGCCGCGCTCCTGCGCGTTCCAAATGCCGTAGGCGACGGCCTCGCCCTGCTCCCACGCGATGAGAGAGCCGGTCGAGCGGCGCGTGACCTCGCCCTTATAGGGGGCGTAGCTGTCAAACACGGAGGCCATGATGCCCTCGCCGTGGGTGTCGGTGAGAAACTCGTTCCGGTAGCCGAAGAGACCGCGGCTCGGCACGAGGAAGATGAGGCGCATGCGCGCGCCCACGGGGGTCATTTCCTTGAGCTCGGCCTTGCGCGTGCCGAGCTTTTCGATGACCGAGCCGACATACTCCTGCGGCACGTCCGCCACGAGCTCTTCCATCGGCTCCATGAGATTGCCCTTCTCGTCGCGCTGCATGAGCACGCGCGGGGGCGATACCTGGAACTCATACCCCTCGCGGCGCATCGTCTCGATGAGGATCGAGAGCGACATTTCGCCGCGGCCGGCGACGTTGAAGCTGTCGGTGCTGCCCTCAACGTCCGTAACGCGCAGGGAAACGTCCTTGAGCGTTTCGCGGTAAAGGCGGTCGCGGATCTGGCGGCTCGTGACAAACTTGCCCTCGCGTCCGGCGAAGGGGGAGTTGTTGA
>CAVIVK010000238.1:0-2222 GCA_963645975.1 Bifidobacteriaceae bacterium
GGCTTGTAGAGGCCGCGATGGCCGAGCGCGAGGCCTCCGGCGAGACCGGCGCAAACGGGAACGCCGCGGCTGCCGCCAGCCCCGCCGCGACAAGCCCGTCCGGCGCTTCGGCGTCTCCCTCCGTCTCGCCGCAGCCCGGCACAGCGGCCGGAGGCCGGTACGCGATTCCGGACGCCCCGGCGCTCGATATGCCGACGGTGCGCTCCGGCGCTTACGACTACATCGGGTATCTCGATTTCCCGGACTACGATCTCACGATGCCCGTTGCGGCAACGTGGAGCTTCCCCGCGATGGAAATTTCCCCCTGCCGCCATGTCGGCAGCGCGTACAACGATAATCTCGTTGTGGCGGGGCACAATTACAAAACGGAGTTCGATGTGCTGTTTCATCTCCAGGCCGGGGATACGGTCACGTTCACGGATGTGGACGGCAATGTGTTCACCTATGCCGTGCGGGAGTTTGCGTCCGTCACGCCGGACGATTCCGATACCGTGATGAACAGCGGCTATGCGCTTACGATGTACACCTGCAACTGGGACACGAGCGAGCGCGTCACCGTGTTCTGCGAGCGTATCGGCGGGGAAATCCCCGGCGAAAATGGGTAAAAACCGCACAACCGCCGGTTGAATTGGCTGCAAAATGCCGGTTCAACCAATGGTTGAGCGAACTCAACCGCAAAAAGCTTGCCATTTTATCCGGCTGCGCCTATTCTGGGTGCATCCGGATAAAATCTTTTTTGGAGGTTCACACCATGGAACAGAATATTATTGGAACGACGATTGCCGCGCTGCGGCGGGAAAAGGGACTCACGCAGGACGCGCTCGCCGCGCAGCTGGGCGTGAGCGCGCAGGCGGTGAGCAAGTGGGAAAACGGCCTCTCCTGCCCGGACATTCTGATGCTGCCGGAGATCGCAGAGTTCTTTGACGTGAGCGTTGACGCGCTCTTCGGGCGCGAGAGCACGAACGCGGCGGTGCCCGCGCCGGTGGAAAATGTTGTGTATCACGATCTCCCGTGGAGCGACGACGAGCGCACGCTGCACGCCGTGCTCTTCCTCGGCCACAAGCTGGTGGGGCACACGCCGTTTTCGCGCGGGACGCGCGAGCGCGCGAACGTAACGTGGAGTTTCATTATGACGGCCCCGCGCTTGATATCAAGAGCGATTTCTCCGTCACGTGCAGCGAGAACACGACCGTCGAGGGCGGCATCCACGCAGGCGACAGCGTAACCTGCGGCGATGTGCGCGGCAACATCCACGCGGGCGATAGCGTGAAGTGCGGCAATGTCGGCGGCGGCGTTAAGGCCGGGGACGGCGTGGAGTGCGGCGACGTTGAGGGCGGTGTGACCGCCGGAAACGGCATCCGCTGCGGCAACATCCGCGGCCGCGTCATCGCGGGCAACGGCGTCACCTGCACCGGCATGAGCCCTGACAAGGATTAAAACTCCCGCGAGCGTATATTTTCGCTCTCGATGAGGGAAAATGAGTGTAGCCCTACATACAATGGAACGGGCGAGCATTTTCATCTGGAGAGTGAATCGCATGAGTACAGTTCGGAGAGGGGACATTTATTTCGCCGATTTGAGCCCCGTCGTCGGCAGCGAGCAGGGCGGCATGCGCCCGGTGCTGATCGTGCAGAACGACACCGGCAACCGCCACAGCCCCACCGTGATCGCCGCCGCCATTACCTCGCAGACCGGCAAGGCGCGTCTGCCCACGCACATTGAGCTCACCGGCGCGAGCTGCGGCTTGACGCGCGACAGCGTCATATTGCTCGAGCAGATCCGTACGATCGATAAATCGCGCCTGCGCGAGCGCATGGGCAAGCTGCCGGACGCCGTGATGGATCGCGTGAACGGCGCGATCGCCGTGAGCTTCGGCCTCGGCGGAAGACCCGGCGGCACGCTGCCGCAATAAAAATCCATTTGTCCCGTCATAGAGCGAGCACCCCGTCCATATCCTATGGACGGGGTGTTTTTATGAGTGAGACGTATCCGGTTTTGATAAACGGGGAGAAAAAGGGGATACTGGCCGTTTCGCGCGAGGGGCTGACGACGCGGTTTGACGCGAAGTGCGAAGACCCCGGGACGCTTGTGCGTCTGAGCGTGTACGGCAGCGGGCGGGAGGGGTATCTCGGTGTGATGACGCCGGAAAACGGCGCGCTGACGCTCCACCGGAAGCTGACGCGCGCCGCGCTTGCGGCGTTTCCGGCAGAGATCGAGTTCGC
>CAVIVK010000239.1:0-9127 GCA_963645975.1 Bifidobacteriaceae bacterium
CTCCAGCCCTTCAAAGGACTTCGTGATGTTGATTGTGCCATGGGAGATTGTGAGCGCTTCATCGCAATGGATGCCGTGCTTGCCGCTCGCAATAGTGATATCTCCGCCGGTGATTTCCACGAGGTCGTTGGCCGCCAGACCCTTCTTCGCTGCCGTAACAGTAAGAGTGCCGCTTTTTATTTTCAGCTCGTCTTTGGAGACGATGCCGTGGCCGGTCTCAGACGAGACGGTGAGCGCACCGCTTCCCTTGATCGTGAGATCATCCTTCGAGAAAATCGCGGCGTCCACGGTGTTGTCGTCGGTCTGAATGTATTCGCCCGTGGAGGCGAGTGCGTTTTCGCTGTCGGAGACAAGCGAGAGAATAACTTTTTTCGCATCGATCACGTAGATCGCGGCGCTGTTTTCACAGGTAACAGAAACGCCGTCGAGCGCGAGAACGACCTTCTCTTCCGGCGCGTTCACGACGATTTGCCCGTTCGTGAGTGTGCCAGTCACGCGATAATTGCCTCCGGCGGTGATCGTGACCGTGTCGCCGGAGATGGTGACGCCCGAGCTGTCGGCGCGGGAAGCGCCGTCTGAGAGCGTGATTGTGGCAGTCGTTTCCACATCCTCTTCGGCTTCCGCCTCGGCGGTGATGAGCTCTTCTTCGGTCTGCACCGCGGCAGTCTCCGCGATCACGGCAGCGGAAGAACTGCCGTTGGATGTGCTGCTGTCGCTTGCCGCCGCGGCGCTGCCGCACCCGACGAGCGACAGGCAGAGTGCAAAAGCGAGTATCATAGAAAGAATCTTTTTCATAGCGTTTCTCCTTTCCTCACAGCTCGCAGCCTTCGGCGGCGTGCTGTGTAAGACTGATTTCCAAATTCCCGTTCCGGCAGCGGAGTGCGTCGATGAACGCCTTCTCCTCTCCGGCGCGTCGGAGCATGATATCATAGGTGAGCCGGTTGAGACTGCCGAGGCTCGTTGTTTTCACGCGCACAAGGCGGTGGCTCGTAGTGTAGGTTTCGAAAATGTCATCAAACGCTCCGGCGTATTCGAGCGATTCGGGTACTGTGATGTGCATCGTCCGATGCCTGTCGCCGTTTTTCTCCTCGCCAAAGTGCGAGTGGGAGAGCAGCGCGTAGAGAAAGCAGACGAGGATCGTGAACACCGCCGCCACGGCGACGCAGCCCATACCGCAGGCGAGACCTGCCGCCATCGCGAGAAACACTGCGAGGATTTCCCGCGCCGTGCCGGGCGCGGAGCGGAAGCGCACGAGCGAGAACGTACCCGCCACCGCAACGCCTGCGCCAATGCTGCCGCTGACCATCAGTATCACAACGCACACGATGCCCGGCAGCAGCGCGAGCGTGACGGCAAAGCTCTTTGTGCAGTCACCGCAGCGCGTGTAGACAAGTGCGATGATAAGCCCCAGCGCGATCGCCGCGGCGAAAAGCAGGAAAAACTGCCCGGCGGTGAGCATGCCGGATGAGAGAATGCTTGCAAAAATCGAAGTAGTCATGCCGTTTTACCTCCGAAAGTCTCTCGCGCGTCGGCGAGAATGGTTTTGTAGGCTTCGCCGTATTTGGAAAAGGTGCTCTGGTAAATGCCGAGCACGTCGAGCTCCGCTACAAGCCAGAGCGGAAGCGCCGCCGCGGCCTTGATCTCCATGAGCGATTCGCCTTCCGGCAGAACGCGCCGTCCGCCGGCGGGCAGCGTGAGCGAAACGTCCTCGCGCCGGAAGCGGATGTTTCGATCGAACGTGACGCGAAGATCGCGGTCTTCGCGCGAGAACCACGCGCTGCGCTCATAGGAGAGATGCACCGCCGGGCAGAGCGGGGTGTAAAAGCGGGTAAAATACTCGATCTCCCGACCGATTTGTCCATGCTCACCAAGTGGGGCGCGCCCGGCGATAAACTCTCCGGCGGCGTCCTCCGGCAGCGTGATGCGCCGCTTGTAGACGATGCCTTTGTATTTCTTTTTGAGCTCAAGAAACACCTCGCCGCCCGGCTCGGCCACGCCGTAACTGCGCAGCCGCAGCTTTTCCTTGTACGCCGGCTTTTCGAGCGAGGCACGGATGAGCCGGTAGTCGGGCGTATCATAATATATATTGCAGATGGTGCTCTCGCCATGCTCGTCCGGGACCATCCGTGTGCCGAACGCGGCTTCGAGCGCGGCGCGCTGCGCATCCGTGATGCGGTATTTGAGCTCCCGCCGTTCAAACGTAAATCCGCTCATGATATCGGCCTCCTTTGTTTTGATGAGGCTACTATACGGAGGTTCCCTGAAATCTGCCTGAAAAAGAAAACCGCCCCAAAGATTTTTCTTCGGGGCAGCTGAACTTATGAAAAAAGTGAAAACCCTTCCGTCTCGGCACGGAGTGCCGATCCACCTCCCCTGATAGGGGAGGTAAGTGGATTTACGGAAAACCGGCTTGGCTCCCCTAACAGGGGCGCTGGCACGGCGCAGCCGTGACTGAGGGGTTAACCCTCCGGAGCGGCTTCCGGTTCCTGCGGCATGACCGGAACCTGCATCGGCTCCGGCGTCGGCTCGGGTGTCGGTTCCATGGTGGGAACCGGCGTCGGCTCCGGCGTGGGTGCAGGCGTTGCGGTCGGCACGGGCGTCGGCTCCGGCGTCGTTTCGAGATCGCCGAAAATGCCGGTGTCATATCCGCGGTTCGTCGGGTCGTTGAACTGAATCACAGGCAGCGGCTCGTTGATCTGCGCCATGATCCGCCGCCAGATCTGCGCGGCGGGGTTGCCGGAATAGTACATGGGGGCGGGGCTGTCGTAGCCGGTCCAGACGGCGGTTACATAGTACGGCGAGAAGCCGCAGAACCAGCGGTCGTAGTCGTCGGAGGTCGTGCCGGTCTTACCGGCAACAGGCATTTTGCCGTAGCCGAGATAGACCTCGTAGCCCGTGCCGTACCATGCGGCGGCTTCGAGCATTTCGGTCATGCACCGGGCGGTGTCTACGCTGAACACGTGGCTCGTGCGCATCCCGTTTTCGAGAATGGTGTTGCCGTTCGCGTCGGTGATGAGCGAATACGATCTCGCGTAGGTCATCTCACCGTCGTTCGGGAAGGAGGTGTAGGCCTGCGCCATTTCGCGCACCGTTACGCCATAGGTGAACTGGCCGAGAGCGAGAGGGGCGTAGTCGCGGTCGGCCTCGACGAGCTGGAAGCCCATGCGCTCGGTGAGGTATTCAAACGAAACGCTCGGCGTGAGCTTATCGATGATCTGCGCGGCAACGGTGTTCTTTGAGCGCACCAGCGCGTCCCAGATCGTGATGATGCCGTCGTAGGAGCTGCCGGAGTTGCGCGGGTACCAGTACGTACCGCGCAGCTGGATGTCGGGGCTGTCGTCCACGAGCGTGGATTCGGTGATGAGGCCGAGATCCATCGCCGGGCCGTAAGACGCGAGCGGCTTTGCCGAGGAGCCGGAAGGACGGTGCGCGTCGATGGCATAGTTAAAGCCAAAGTTGCGATCCTTTTCGCCGATCGCACCGCCGATGGCCTTGATCTCGCCCGTGAACGGGTCGATGACCATGCAGGCGGACTGCAGCGGCTGGCTGCTGTAGTAATAGGGCTGCGGCATGCTGTCCGGGTCGGTATAGATGTCGTCTACGACCTGCTGCACGAAGGGATCGACGCAGGCGTAAATCTGATAACCGCCATGGTAGAGCAGCTGGCGCGCCGCGGCCTCGGAAAGGCCGAGCCGCGTCTGAAGATCGCTCAGCACATCGTTGATGACCATTTCCACATAATAGGAATAGATCTCCTGTTGGTAGACCTCGTTTTCGCCGCGGATGAAATGCAGCTCATCGTTGTCGACCTCCGCGACGGCGGCGGTGTATTCCTCGTGGGAGATGTAGTCCTGGTCGTACATCTCATAGAGAATGGTCTTGGTGCGTTTTTTGTTGTTCTCTACGCTGGCGAAGGGGCTGTAGCGCGAGGGGTTGTTCGTGATGCCGATGATGCTCGCGCATTGCGCCAGCGTGAGATCCTGCACGTCCTTGCCAAAGTAAGTCTGCGCCGCCATCTGCACGCCGCTCGCGCCTTCGCCGAAGTAGACAACGTTGAGATACCACTCCATGATCTCTTCTTTTGTGTATTCCTTTTCAAGATCAAGAGCACGGAAAATCTCCACGAGCTTTCGCTGCACGGTAACGTCGTCCTCGGTGGTGACGTTCTTGATGAGCTGCTGCGTGATTGTCGAGCCGCCAAAGTCGTTTTTCATGCCGAGGAACATGTTGACAAACGCGCCCGCCGTGCGGTACCAGTCCACGCCCTTGTGGTCGTAGAAGCGCTTGTCCTCAATGGCGACCGCCGCTTTTTCCAGATACGGCGGCAGCTCCTCATATTCAACCCAGATGCGGTTTTCGTCCGTCGCCAGCACCGCAAGCTCTACGGTCTGGCCGTCATTGTCGTAAGCCCAGATCGTACTCGAGAGCGAAATGGCGTAGTCCTCAAGCGTGATGTTTAGATCGGTTGTGAGGTTATTCTTTACATAATAGGCAAAAATGCACGCGAAGAGCAGCCCGCCGAGCAGCAGCACGAGCAGCACGGAGAGCACGATGCGGACAATAAACCGCACCATATCTCCCACGGTGGAGACCGCAGCGTCGCCGACGGCAAGCGCGGTGCGCGCCCGCCGCGAGAGAACGGGGGAGCGCTTTTCGCGCGGCGCTTTTTTCGCTGCCTTTTTCGTGCCCGGCTTCTTTTCGGCGGCCGCGGCATTTTTGTTTTCTTCCGGCACACTCTTGCCGTCCGCTGCGGACGCATCGCTTTCCGGCGCGGCCTTTTCCTCCGGCGCGGGCAGCGGAACCGTGTCGCCCGACACAGGCGGCACCGGCATGGTATCGCCGGATACCGGCGGTACCGGCGCGGTATCGTCGTTCGGTATATCGTTGTAGGGGCGTTTCTGATCCATAATTGCCTCCGGAATGGTCGAGCCTATGTGTATATGCGTATAACAATAAATCATTATACCATACTTTTGAGAAATATTGTATCCGAAATGGAAATTTTTTAAAGCCGGTATGATTCTATGACGGAAAAAACGGGTAATTCGTTCATTTTCGGGCATACTGCGCAGAGACGAAACCGGGGAAACGAGGGAAAAGAACATGAAAGCAGGACGAATCGGCGCGGTTACTCTCGCGCTGTGCGCCGCCGCGGGCGTATCGATGCTCACGCTTTCCGGCGGTAAGAAGGCGGAATACTGCTCGCTTGCCGAGTATCATGGGCGCGTGGCGATTTTCGCGCCGGACGAGCGGACGCTGCCGCGGCAGATCACGGCCATTGCGGTGCACACGCTGCCGAGCGCCGACCGCGAAGCGCTCTCCGGCGGTATCGCCGTATACAGCCGCGAGGAATTGTACGCGCGGCTCGAAGATTTTGGGTCTTGAAGCGTTCGAGCGGATATACTTGATTTTTACCGCATTCATGGTATAATCAAGCTACCCGAAGGAAAAGCGGGATCCATACAAAAGAGGTGCTGACATGAACGAAGATTTCGGCGGCGATATCATTACCATCTCCGACGAGGACGGCAACGAGTTTGATCTCGAGCTGCTCGATACCATTGAGTTTGAAGGCCAGACGTACTGCGTGTTCGTCCCGGCGGATATTGAAAACATGGACGTAAACGATCCCGATTACGGCCTCATCTTCCTGAAGAGCCGCGAGGAGAACGGCGAGGAGCTGTTCGACTCCGTGGACGACGATGACGAGCTGGACCGCGTATATGAATACTACCAGCAGGTCATGGAAGCGGAAGAGGAAAAGGAATAAAGATTTTTTTCTGCGGTGTTCGTAGTCTTTACCACCGGGTCATTTTAAACCCACATTAGATATAAGGGATGCCTATCTCCGGCCGTGAATTGCAGGCCTCCCGGCTTATGCCGGACGTTGGAAGCGCGGAAGCGATCGGGCGGCGACCCACCTGCCGAGTCGTGCAGGTTCTAATCTGACCCCTACGGCATTGCGGATGGGGCGCACCTTCGGGTGCGCCCTTTTTTATTTTCAAATAAACCCCACTTCGTTGAGGGGGGGAGAAGCTGCGGCTCGCTGCAGCGCACTCGCTGTACGCTTCCTCAGTTCCCGGCAATCTGCCGCAGCAAAGCGTGAAACGGCGGCGCGATTTCTCCCTTTTTGCCGTTGCGCGGCGGGGATCATTCGTCGTATCCTAAAAGTATACCAAACGGGTAGGATGGTGATCCGTGATGACATCCCTGCAAAAATGGGGAAAGGCCGTGCGCACAACGATCCCGGTCATGGCCGGGTATCTTGTTCTCGGCGCGGGCTTCGGCATACTGCTGCGCACGCGCGGCTACGGTCTCGGCTGGGCGCTCGCGATGAGCGCGTTCATTTATGCCGGGTCGATGCAGTATGTGGCCATCGACCTTCTGACCGGCGGCGCATCGCTCCTTACGACGGCGGTTACGACGCTTCTCGTGAACGCGCGCCACCTTTTTTACGGCATTTCCATGCTCGAGCGCTACCGCGCCGCGGGGAAGTACACGCCGTATCTCATTTTCTCCCTGACGGATGAGACATACTCGCTTGTAGCCGCGCGCGAGGATCTCACCGGCGCGGAGTGCTTTCGCATCTCGCTGCTCGACCAATTTTACTGGGTGCTCGGCACGGCGCTCGGCTCGCTCGCGGGCGCGTATTTGGATTTCAACACAACCGGCATCGACTTTTCGCTCACGGCGCTCTTTCTCACGGTGTTCACCGAACAATGGCTGGAGACGAAGGATCATGCCCCGGCGCTCATCGGTCTCGGCGTTTCGATCGTGTGCCGTCTCGTTTTCGGCGCAGACAATTTTCTGCTGCCGACGATGGGCGGCATGCTCTGCTGTCTTCTCGTGCTCGATGCACGCCGGACGAAGAAGGGGGGCGAGAGCGCATGAATACGCATGCCGTTTTGCTCATTGCGGTCTCCGCACTCGTCACGGCGCTCATCCGCTTCGCGCCGTTTCTTGTATTCCGCGGCGGGCGGGAGACGCCCGCGGTCATTCTGCGGCTCGGGAAGCTTCTGCCGTGCGCGGTCATGAGCATGCTCGTGGTGTACTGCCTGCGGAATATGGACTTTGCGAGAGCAAGCCATGCTCTGCCGGAGATCATCGCCGCGGCGGTCGTCGTGGGGCTTCATCTCTGGCGGCGCAATACGCTTTTGAGCATTGTCGCCGGAACTCTCGTTTATATGCTGCTTGTGCAGCTCGTGTTTGTATGATCCTGTATAGGTATAAGAATCAAGGAAAGCCGGAAGTCCTCGGACTTCCGGCTTTTCGCAAGAAAGTCGCTAAAATACAAATAAAGTCGCCAGCACGCATTTACAGAATGCACGGCAAGGATGGATAATAAGCACAACGGTTTGGTTAGTTTAACCAATGACAAGGGCGAAATACGGGAATCACCGTATTGCAATCCCGTCAAAAACCGGTACAATATGGATGGGCGGCCGACAGCCCTGATGCAAAAGCGCGCGGGCGGGAAAATCCCTTTTCTTCGCCGGAAACCATCCGTATGTACGCCAAAACGCGCTCAAAAAAAGTGAGGAGGATCAGCATGAAACACAAACTTGCAAAACTGCTTGCTCTGCTTCTGGCTGCCGCGCTTCTGACGGCGTGCATGGCCGGCTGCGGAGCTGCGCCCGAACAGCCTGCCAATACGGGCAACCAGACGGAAAACACCCCGGCGGACACTACTCCGGCGGACAGCGAGATCACCCTGACCTTCTGGCACACCTACGGCGACGCGGAAGAAGCCCAGTTCCTGAATGCGGTGCTGCCGCTCTGGGAAGCCGCGCATCCGAACATCAAAATCGAAGCAGTCCGTCAGGACGGCGGCCAGTTCCACGAGATGATCGTCACCTCGTTCGGCACCGGCATGAGCCCCGACGTGGCTCGTGTTGACATCGCGAACATCGCGGCCTACGCGAAGCAGGGCGGTCTCGTTGCGCTGAGCGATTATGCGGACTTTGCGGAGATCTCCGGCAATTATCTGGAGGCGCCGCTTTCCACCAACCTCTATCAGGGCAAATACTACGGCCTGCCGCTGGACACCAACTGCAAGGCCGCGGTTGTCAACACGAACGTGCTCAAGGAGATCGGCCTGGATGCGGTCCCCGAAACGATGGAGGCATTTATTGAGGCGGCCAAGGATCGCGGCACTTACAGCCTGAACGTTTCCGGCGTCGGCGACTGGGATATGTACCCCTACTTCTGGCTGTTCGGCGGCACGCTGACCGACGACGGCTTCACGAAAGCGACCGGCTATCTCGACAGCGAGAAGAGCATTGCCGCCATGAACAAGCTCATCGAGCTGCACGAGCAGAAGATCTTCACCATCCGCGACGTGGACGGCTCCGTGGACGCCTGGGACGGCATCAACAGCGAGTACGCCATGTTCTTTGAAGGCCCGTGGTACTTCGGCTCTTACGACGACTGCGAGGCGAAGGGCATCGTCGCCGCGACCATCCCGACCTACGAAGGCCGCAGCGCCTCCGTCGTCGGCGGCGAGGATATCGCCGTTTTCTCGACCAGTGAGCAGAAGGATGCCGCGTATGAATTTGCAAAATTCATGACGAGCGAGGAAGTGCAGCTCGCCATGCTCGAATCCGGCCAGCTTCCCATTCTCAAGTCTCTGGTGGAAAATGACGCGGTCACGAGCAACCCCGTGTGGTCGGTTTACATGAAGCAGATGGAATCCGCCAAGGCGAGAATTCCTTCCCCGAACAACTCCGCGATCCAGGAGATCTGGAGCGAAATGGTCACCAGCATCTTCGTGGAGGGCGCGGATGCCGCTCAGGCGATGCACGACGCCGCTGCCCGGATCGACGAGCAGCTTGCCTGATAGGAAAGAGAATATTGGGAGCGCAGGGCCGGATGGCTCTGCGCTCTCTTGGAAAAGGAGGCAGCGCCGATGAAGCTGCTGCAGCGTGAGAACACCCCGCTAAGCGGAAAAATATCGTTCAAAAAAGGGCTTCGTGCCTATGCGGCGGCAGCGCCGTTCGTCCTGCCCGGACTTTTGCTGGTGCTGGCGTTTGTGATCTACCCGATGTTCTTTACGATCCGGATCGCGCTGTCGGAGTATAAGATCGTGCAGGGCGAGATCATCTTCATCGGCTGGGAAAACTTCAAAAGC
>CAVIVK010000240.1:0-7432 GCA_963645975.1 Bifidobacteriaceae bacterium
CGTCACGGCATCCGGCAGGCGGCGCAGAATGAACAGAATGAGAATCTTTATATCCAGCTTTTCCTGAAAGTTCTGATATCCTTCCATCGGAATTTCTCCTCATATTTATATATGGTAAGTTTATCACTTTTTCCAAAGGGCGTCAATCGGCACATTGGCGCGGCGCGCGCATAGACTGTACTGAACTTTGTTAAAGGAGGAATTCCGATATGGCAGACAGGGTCGTACCCGGTCCGGTGGACAGCTCCGCGTGCGTGCGGGAAGCTGTTTGCATCCATACGAAGAAAATATACTCCAGCTGCCGGGATAAGGACTGCGTGGAAGATCTGCGGGTGTTTCCGACGCGGACGTCGCAGGGCTACATAGAAAACGCCTTCAGCATCCGCCCGAAAAGCGCCGAACTGCTCTATGCCGGGGTGAACGTGGAGGAGATCACGTTTAACCGCGGGTACTACACGGTAGACGTCACGTACTTTTACCGCGTCACCGGCGAATGCGTTCCGAATGCGAAAACCGTCACCGGTCTTTGCGTATTCAATAAGCGCGTCATTCTCTTCGGCAGCGAAGGGAGCGTCAAGGTCTATACCTCGGACGGCGAGATCACCACACAGGCCGATCAGCCCGTCGGCGTTGTGGAAGCCGTCGATCCGATCGCGCTTTCGATGCAGATCACCGAAAAGAACTGCGCAACGCCGCTCGACCGCATCCCGGAAGTCCCGGCCAACATTCTTGCCGCCTTCCCGGAAGAGCTGGTGCTCACCGACTCCAACCGCCTCTGGTACGCGACACTCGGCCAGTTTTCTCTCATCCGTCTCGAGCGCGACAGTCAGCTCGTTATCCCGGTCTACAACTACAGCTTCCCGGAAAACGAGTGCGTCGGCACAACGGACGACGATCCCTGCACGCTCTTCGGGCGCATCCGCTTCCCGGTGGAAGAATTCTATCCGCCCGACAATCTCTCAACGTGCGACAGCTACCGGAGTCTGCTCCAGTAATTCTTTATGCGCGAAAGCGCCGGAACGATTGTTGTTCCGGCGCTTTTCTCTTTATGTTATGCTCCTTTGTCTCCGCGCACCCGGCGGATGACCTCGGCGCAATGCGTCTCATCGTACAAAACCGGGACAGGATAGGTCGGGTTTGCCTCTCGCAGCGCCCAGGCAACCATCTGCGGAATGTCCTCCTCGCATATCACATCCAGATGTTCCGGAATGCCCATGCGCGAATTCATGGCGCGGATTTCGGCGATGAACGCTGCGCTCTTCTCGTGTGCCGTACCGGTCGTTTTTGTGCCGGTGATCTCGGCAAGACGGGCGAGCTTTTCTTCCGCCGCAGCCCCATAGTCCTCCAGGACGACGGGGAGAATGACGGCGTTCGCGAGGCCGTGCGCGGTGTTATAAAGTCCGCCGAGCGTGTGCGCAATGGCATGGACGTTGCCAACGCCCGCACGAGTAAAGGCCACTCCCGCCTTGAACGAGGCCAGCAGCATTTCCTGCCGCGCCTCGAGATCGTGGCCGTCTTTATACGCCCGTTCGAGATAGCGGAAAATCGCCGCCGTCGCCTCCTCGGCGCAGCGGTCGGTCTCCTTCGTTGTGCTGTGAACGCTGACATACGCTTCCACCGCATGGGTGAGCGCGTCCATGCCGGTCTGCGCCGTTGTCGCCGGGGGAAGCCCCTCGGTGAGGACGGCGTCGAGCACGGCGTAGCGCGGTACGAGACAGAGATCCATGATCGCGTGTTTGTGGTGCGTTTTCTCGTTGGTGATAACGGCGGCGATCGTCGTCTCCGAGCCGGAGCCGGCGGTCGTCGGCACGGCGATGAACGGCGGCAGCGCGTGCATGACCTTGAAAAGTCCCGTCATCTGCTCCACGGTACGGTTGGGGCGCACAATACGCGCCGCCGCGGCCTTGGCCGTGTCCATCGGTGAGCCGCCGCCGACAACGAGGAAGCCGTCGCACCCCTCGGCAAGATAGAGCTCTCGCACCTGCTCGATAATTCCGATCGTAGGATTGGCGCGCACGCCGTCAAAGTGGACAACAGCGATCCCCGCAGCCTCAATCATCTCGCGAATCGGCGGGACAAGCGACGCGCCCGTATGTTTGCCGGATATGATCATCACCTTTTTCACACCGCAGCCGCGCAGCAGCTCCGGGATTCTCTCCGTGCTGCCCGCGCCGCTTACGATCTCCGGCTTCCGCCAGGGCAGAACCCGCGAACCGAGGTCAAATACGGTCTGATAGGCGCGGTAGTAGAATCGTTTCATCGCTTTCATGCTGTTCATCCCTTTCGCATGATTATTTTCTAAGTACGTGGAGCGAACCCGTTACGGCGCGGTGCGCACCGAGAGCGCGAAGCATGGCGCAGATTTGTTCACCGCGCTCCATAAGTTCGGGTGTGTCCGCCTGATTGATAAAAAAGATCGGGTCATAGCGTCCGTACCCTGTCCAGAGAAGCTCCGCCATCGGTTTTTCGGTGAGCGCGTCTTCGGAGAAATCGACGACGTCCTTTGCGAGCGCGTGCCGGTGAACGATCTCTGCCGGGTTTTTCCCAAGGGCGGAAAGCCCTGCGACAACGATCGTGTGCGTTGTTTCCGGGCGGATCACCGGCTCCCACGCCGCCGGGTACTTCACCGGCAGGCGGCGCGCACCGTCTGCCTCGATGATGACCGCTTCCGCTTCGCGGCAGAGGAAACGCATCGTCTCTTCCGTCGGTGCGGTGAATTTTCGCTCTTCCGAAAGGAACGTTCCGGAGGCTGCAATCCTTCCCTCTCGCCATGCCGCACGGCATTCTTCTTCCGAAAAAGGAGCGGAGACGACAACATCCGCGTCGGACGGCGGCATAATGTGCGTTGTGGTAAAAAGTGCCGTCGGCATCAGCGCCTTTGTTTCGCGCGCAAGCGTATACATAAGCGTTGTTTTCCCGCCGCCGCCGCAGAGAGAAACAACATGCTTCTCCCGCGTTGGCAGGCCGAGCAGTTCATGCAATACCATGCTCTTTTCTCCCCCTCACTTCGCTTTCGGCAGACTCCAGCGGTAATGCGCCGCGAGAAGCCGGAGCGTGAGCGTTACGGCAGCGCCGATGAGCATGGCGGGCATCTGCCCAATGCTCCAGAGCAGGATACACGCCACAGCTCCGAGAATGGACGCCGTTGCATAGAAATGCTTGACGAAGATATACGGAGGCGATCCGGCGAACATATCGCGCAGCACACCGCCGCCGCAGCCGGTGACGACGCCGACAAAGATGGCGAGAAAGGCATTCAGTTCGCCCGTAGCTATGTACGCCGTCTGCACGCCGACGACGGTGAAAATACCGAGCCCGATGGCGTCAAAGATTAAAAGCGCCGTATCGTACAGCTTCTCGTTCCAATGCAGCAGCCGCCGCACCGGCGGCAGGAATACAAGCGCAGAAACGGCAATCGCCGTGAGCGCATATCCCGGCGACTGAAACGCCGCGGGCGGCGTGATGCCGAGGATGAGATCGCGCAATATGCCGCCGCCGACCGCCGTCGTCATGCCAAGGATGGCCACACCGAAAATGTCCATTTTTTTCGATATGGCGACGACCGCGCCGGAAATGGCAAACGCGACCGTGCCGATGATCTCAAAGGCAACAAAAAGACTCATGTTTCCTCGCCTCCTAATTGGCCACGGAGTGATGCACCGCCGGGGTGGTGGGATCGAGCGCACGGAAGGAATATCCGTTCTGCATGCCCCAGGAGAGGATATCCTCCACGGCATCCACGCTGAATGCGTTGGTGTCGTGCTGCAATACCACGGAATAATCGTGCTGCGGCACGCTCTCTTTAAAGTTTGCTACGACCGTGTAGCGCGTAGCGTTGGACGCCGTATCCGCCGCAGATACATTCCAGTCAAAATAGGCATAGCCCATATCGTCTAAATCGTTTGTGAGGCGTGTCATAATACCGGGATTATACCGGCTTACGGTATTCGAGCTGCCGCCCGGGAAGCGGACAAGCTTTGTATATTCGCCCGTCTGCTCGAAAATGATCTCCTGCATCCGGCAGAGATCGGAGAAATATGCTTCCTCGCTCTGATAGATGGCGTTATAGTCGTGCGAGGCGCTGTGGATACCGATAGTGTGACCGCGCCGGGCAATCTCGCCGATGCAGTCGGTATATCCCTCGTGGAAGTCGGTTACGAAAAACGTCGCCTTGACGCCATAGGCGTCCAGAATATCGAGAAGCCGCTCCGTATTGGCCGAAGGGCCGTCATCAAACGTGAGGTACACCGTTTTATTCTCCGGTTTGACCGTATCGGGGCGATCCGCCGCCGTGACGATCACGCGGCGCGTGACTGTCGCCGTCAGGCCGTCGCTGTCCGTGACGGAATAGGTGACGCTCCCCTCGCCGGTATGATAGGCGTTCACGTCCATAGTGCAGACAATTTGCGCAGTAAGATCACCGTCGCGGTCATCGAAGGCCGTACAGCCGGGATCTTCGTATCCGCCGGGCTGCGCCGGATAGAAGAGCGGATCGTCGCCGAGGAGCGTCAGTACCGGCGCGGCGTTCGGCGCTCTCGTCGGCTCCGCCGTGGGAGCCGGAGTCTCCGTCGGCACGGCGGTGACGCTTACCATGGCGGGCGCGACATTGTGATGGTTTACATAATATAAACCCACGCCGCAAAATGCAGCGAGAGCGCAGCCCGCAGCGATAAGCGCCAGACCGAGCTTTCGATTTTTCTCCATAGTGTTTCCTTACTCTTTCCCGGCGTTTTTCTCGGCACGCCGCAGCGCCTCCGCCACGGCGTCGGAGCGCTCGCGGCGGTTGAGCAGCCGGAGCGTTTCGCGGATCTCCTCCCCCGCCTGCATCACTTCTGTGTGGAAGCTGTCGGCAGAGAGGCGGAGCGCGCCCTGTCCAAGAACAATGAGCTGCTCCATGCCGTCGGAGGTCGCAACGCGCACACGGTGGTTTTTGGCGATCTCGTGCGAGGTTTTTTCGATATAGGCGTCCGCCGTTTCCGCTTCCTTCGTATAGACAACGTGGATATTATTATATGCCACGATCTCTTCCTTGTGAAACGGAACGCGGTAGGCGTCAAAAACCAGAATGACGCGGCATTGGCGCACACCCTGATAGTTGCAGAGAAGATCCATCAGCAGCTGGCGCGCCGCATCCAGATGGTCGGCGGCAACGACTTTGAGCTCATCCCATGCAAAGATTATATTGTACCCATCCACGAGCAAATATTCCGGCCCCGCAGGAATCGGCTTTGCTTTCGGCTGCGGGGCGCTTCTTTCGCGCTCCGAGCGCGGCACAAATGCGCGGTTTTGCTTCACCGCGCCGTACGTCCGCTCGTAAATGGCCTGCAATTCCTTGTCGAGCGCCGCACCCGTGCGGGGTGTGGAAACTCCGCGCGGCGGTGTGCTCTGCTTTTCCGGCGCGTTTTCCTTCTCCGGGCGGAGGCAGCTTTCCAGATGCATGTGCTGCTCGACTTCGTCCCAGCGGACGGCATAGCCCGCGCCGTGGGAGCAGAAAACGGAGTCCGGCGTGTTGGCAACATCACGCTCGGGGTCATACCCGATCTCTTCCACGACACGCTGCGTATCCCGGCAGGGCTCATAGCCGCGCAGCGAAAGAGCCACGCGTCCCTGTCCGCGGGAATACGCCGTCACCTCGCGCGGGTAATTCGCACACTCGGCCACCGGCGCGGCGGCCGTGAGGACAGAAACGCCGTTTTCGGTTTCCGGCGGGTCAAACCGGCCGCCCATACGCTGGATGTCCGCCATGGCTCGCCCAACGCATTCGTTCGGCAGTTCAAGCCGGAGATCGTACCACGGCTCCAGCAATATGCTCTCGGCGCGCATGAGTCCCTGCCGCACGGCGCGGTACGTCGCCTGGCGGAAGTCGCCGCCCTCGGTGTGCTTCAAGTGCGCTCGCCCGGCGGCGAGCGTGATCTTCATATCGGTGATCGGCGAGCCGGTCAGGACACCGCGGTGCTCCTTTTCTGCGAGATGCGTCAAGATGAGCCGCTGCCAGTTGAGATCAAGCTCGTCGGTTGGGCATCGGCTCGCAAAGACGAGACCGCTTCCGCGCTCGAGCGGTTCGAGCAGCAGATGCACCTCGGCATAATGGCGCAGCGGCTCATAGTGGCCGACGCCCTCGACCTGCGCGGCGATCGTTTCGCGGTAGAGAATGCCGCCCTCGCCGAACGTGAGCTCGAGCCCAAACCGGCTGCAACAGAGCCGTTCCAGTATTTCGAGCTGCACCTCGCCCATGAGCTGCACGCGAATTTCCCGCGCAGCATCATCGTACACCACATGAAGCAGCGGGTCCTCCTCTTCAAGAATGCGCAGCTTTTCGAGCACCGTGTGCGCCTCGGCCTTTTCGGCGTGGACCCGGTAGGTGAACACCGGTTCAAGGAGTGCCGCGCTCTTCCCCTTTTCCGCGCCGAGCGCGTCGCCGGTGTGCGCGGCGGTCAGCCCCGTTACGGCGCAGACCGTTCCGGCTTTTACCGTATCCGCCAGTTCGAACTTTTCTCCGGAGTACAGGCGGATCTGGTGGATTTTTTCTTCAATGATCCCGTCCTCCGTCGGGATCATCACAGTGCCGCGGGCGCGAAGCTCGCCGCCCGTGACGCGCAGCCATGTGAGCCGCGCCCCCTGCGCATCACGGCTAATTTTATATACCCGCGCGCCAAAAGCGTCCAGCGCCGGTTTTACCGGCGCATAGAGCGCGAGCGTATCAAGCAGTTTCTCCACGCCGTCTAGCCGGAGCGCCGCGCCAAAGAGGCACGGGAACAGCTTTTCCTCCGCGATCAGGCGGCGTGTCTCTTCCGGCGAAATTGTGCCGGAGGAAAGAAAGCTTTCGAGCGCCGCTTCGCTCTCGGCGGCGGCCTGCTCCATCCACTCATCGCCGGAAAAATCCGCGCACTCCGGCGAGAGCAGCGAGCGCAGCTCCTGCATTCTCGCGGCGCGGTTCACGCCGGGAAGATCGGTTTTATTGATAAATAGAAATGTCGGCACATGATTGCGGCGCAGAAGCCGCCAGAGCGTGCGCGTGTGCCCCTGCACGCCGTCTGTGCCGCTCACAACGAGGATCGCCGCGTCCAGCACCGGGAGTGTCCGCTCCGTTTCCCCGGAGAAGTCGACATGGCCGGGCGTATCCAAAAGCGTCACGGCACGGTTTTTCCATGTGAGGCGCGCCTGCTTCGAGAAGATCGTAATGCCGCGCTCGCGCTCCTGCGGGTCAGTATCCAAAAAGGCGTCCGCATGATCGACCCGCCCTAAGCGCCGCAGCGCCCCGGCGGTATAGAGAAGCGCCTCCGAAAGCGTTGTTTTCCCGGCGTCCACATGGGCAAGAATGCCGACGCACAAAGGGGTCATTTCCGTATTAAGTTTCTCCGCCATACAGCTTTCCCCTTTCTTCTTTCTGGGAAGTATATATTATACCATGAAAGGCCAGATTCTCCAATAA
>CAVIVK010000241.1:0-2076 GCA_963645975.1 Bifidobacteriaceae bacterium
CTGTAGGTGCTCGGGCCGCTGCGGAAGCAGATGCCGGAGCCGAGAACCGTGGCGTTGCTGTCGCCGGTCGCGGGAGGCGCAACGTAAGTCTGCGAAGGAACTTCCTGCGCGGGCTGCTGCACGGTATCCTGCGCCGTGGTCTTCTCCGGGACGGAGTCAACGTTTTCCGCGGAGGGAATCTCGTTGAAGAGAAGGTAATAGGAGGCCATGTAGCCGGTCTTGCCGTTGTAGCTCACCTTGTACCAGCCGTAGCCGGCGTCGCCGAGAACGTAAACGGTCGCGCCCTGCGGAGCGGCGTCGATAACGTTGCTGTCAAAGCTGCCGCTGTCACGCAGATTCAGCTCGCCCGGCGTTGCGACGAAAGCCTCGCCGGAAATGGCAAACGCGCTGCTCGTGAGCAGAGACGCCGCCAAAAGGAGCGTAACGATAACGGAAAGCAGTTTCTTGCAGTTTTTCATGATCCCCATACCTCTTTTTCTGGTGCTGGTGCGCTGTTTTTGGAATCTTAGTCCTTCGTCAGCGCTCGTTCGAGCCAAACGCTTGCCACATCCATGGCGGCGTACAGGCTGCCTTTTTCGGATTTCTTAACGATGCGGTCGCGGCTCTTGACCGTCGGGTCGGTGAGCTGCAGCTGGACGCTCACGCGGGTGGCGACCTTCAGCTCGCCGGCGCTTTCCGCACCGGCCACCGGCTTGACCGGTTTCGTGTCCATGATCTGCATCATGATGATGTACTTGTCGGACATGCTGCCGTAGTAAAGGATGTTGTCCTTGCGGCGAAGCGGGTGTCCCTTGTACACCAGCGCATTCTTAGTGGATGCCAATTCAAATCACCTCGAATTTGTAACCAAAATGTAACACATTGTATCCCGCCTGTCAACATAATCGGAGCGATTTTGTGATATGCGCACAGTTTACGCCGCAAATTTGTTACTATAATCCGTCATAATAACGGAAAATCGACGCCTAAAAGTTACAAAACGGCTCTGCGAAGGGGATCGTTCCGCGCGAGCCGGCGCCGAAAAACGGTAACAAAACCGGAGAAACTGCCCTTTGGCGGGGAAAACCGCAGCGCCGGGGAGCCGGCGCTGCGGCGGTGTTCGCGGGGGAGTGGGGAATGCTCAGTTGTCCTTGACGGATTCCACGATGCCCTGCGCGAGACCGGCGATGCCCTGGATCTCGGAGGGGATGATGATCTTGGTGGCTTTGCCGTCGGCTGCGGCGGCGAAGGCCTCAAGCGCGCGCAGACGCAGCACCGGGTCGGAGGGGGCGGCCTCGTTGAGCAGACGGATACCGTCGGCGGTCGCTTTCTGTACGGCGAGGATCGCGGCGGCCTGGCCTTCGGCCTCAAGGATCTGCTGCTGCTTCTTCGCGTCGGCGCGGAGAATGGCGGATTCCTTTTCGCCCTCGGCCTCGAGAATGGCGGCGCGCTTCTCGCCCTCGGCGCGGAGGATGGCTTCGCGGCGCTCGCGCTCGGCCTTCATCTGTTTTTCCATTGCGCTCTGGATCTCGCGCGGCGGGAGAATGTTCTTGAGCTCCACGCGGTTGACCTTGATGCCCCAGGGGTCGGTCGCCTCGTCAAGAATGACGCGCATCTTGCTGTTGATGATGTCGCGGCTCGTGAGGCACTGGTCGAGCTCGAGATCGCCGATGATGTTGCGGAGCGTCGTAGCGGAGAGCGTTTCGATGGCGACCATCGGCTGCTCAATGCCGTAGGTGTAAAGCTTCGGGTCGGTGATCTGGAAATAGACAACGGTGTCGATCTGCATGGTGACGTTGTCCTTCGTGATCACGGGCTGGGGCGGGAAGTCTGCGACCTGCTCTTTGAGCGATACGCGGCGCGCCACGCGCTCAATGAACGGCAGCTTCACATGGAGACCCTTGCCCCACGTAGTGCTGTAAGCGCCGAGGCGCTCGATGACATAGGCCTGGGCCTGCTGCACGACGCAAAGGTTCGTGATAATCAGCACGAGCACAAGCACAAGGATGACGGCTAATACGATCATGGGATATCCTCCTTAATAAAATACAATGTACGTTCAGCGCACGTTCTCCACGATGAGCTTCACGCCCTCGA
>CAVIVK010000241.1:2086-3805 GCA_963645975.1 Bifidobacteriaceae bacterium
GGCGCGCACGGTGACATGAGTACCGGGCTCGATGGTGACGGCGTCGTCGGTGCTGCGTGCCGTCCAGATAACGCCGGCGAGCTGCACGGCACCGGTGGCGGCGAGATTATCGATGCGCTCGGTAACAACGGCGGTGCGGCCGATGTTGCGGTCGGCGTTGGTGGCGACGCTCCGGTTGTCCACATACCGCTTCACGAGCGGGCGGGTGAGCACGAGCGTTGCAACAGAGACGACGACGAACCACACGATTTGCAGCCATATCGCCGCGCCGAGAGCAGCGCAAATGAGCGCCACGAGCGAGCCGAACACAAACCAGATGGATACAAGCCCTGCCGTCACGGCCTCAACGATGAGAAACACGACGAGCGCCACAACCCAGAAAGCGATCGTTCCGGAAGGTGGGATCACGGATAAAACCTCCCTTATATATTGTTGTATCTATCATACCGTATTTTTGCCCGCTCGGCAATAACATTCTCACCAAAAATCACTCTTTAAATCGTGTAAACCTCCATCTTGCCTTTTTTGGCATGGCGCGTTACAATACAGTTATTAGCTAACAAGCTAAAATGAAAAAGGGTACAGGTAAAACGCTGTATGAACAAACACATGAAAAAGCCGCGCAACGAGGAAATGTATAAAGCCATTCTCACGCTCAACACGGTGGAAGAATTGATGAAGTTCTTCGACGATCTCTGCACGGTATCCGAGCTGCAGGCGATGGAGCAGCGCTATCAGGTTGCGGTGCTTCTCAGCGAGGGCATGATCTATAACGACATATTGGAAAAGACCGGCGCTTCAAGCGCGACGATCAGCCGCGTGAACCGCTCGCTGCAGTACGGCGAAGATGGCTACAGCGTAGCGTTCCGCCGTCTGAAAGAGCAGAAGGAAGCGGAAGAAAAATGAGCCAGTGCTATGGACCTCTCGCAGCGCGGTACGACGCGCTGACCGGGGACGTGCCGTATGAAGCGCTGGAAACATGGTATGAAACGGCCTTTGCCCACAGCGGCAGGGCCGTTCACACCGTTCTGGACCTCTGCTGCGGCACGGGTACGCTCTCGCTGCTGCTGGCCGAGCACGGATACGAGATGATCTGCGTGGACGCCTCGGCGGAAATGCTCTCGGTGTTCCAGCAGAAGCTCTGTGAGCTCCCGGAGGGCGTCGTTGCGCCGATGCTTCTCTGCCAGCGGGCGGAGGAGCTTGATCTCTATGACACCGTAGATGCCGCGGTGTGCTCGCTCGACGGCGTGAACTACATGCGTCCCGAAACGCTCCCGGAGGTGTTCCGGCGGCTGCATCTCTTCCTCTCGCCGGGCGGTACGCTCTGCTTTGACTTCCTCTCGCCGGGGCATATGCGCTCGCTCGACGGGCAATGCTTCGTCGACGAAGAGGACGATACGCTCTGTCTCTGGCGCTCGGAGGTCGTGGAAAATGAGCTGCGCTACGGCATGGACATTTTCCGCCGCCTCAAAGGGCAGACCTACCGCCGCGAGCAGGAGGAGCATACGGAGTATATCTATACGCCGGAAACGCTGGAAAAGCACCTCGTCGATGCGGGCTTCGGCAGCATCCGCCTCTTCACGGACGGCCCCCAGCACAACCAGGGGCGGCTCTTCTTTACCGCCGAGTGCGTGAAGGAGTAAAATTGAGCGTGTCAAAAAAGTATTTTTGACACGCTCTCAAACGAGACCCACTGCGTTGGGCTCTCGTTTGAAAAGG
>CAVIVK010000242.1:0-2535 GCA_963645975.1 Bifidobacteriaceae bacterium
TCCGTTTCGGCAAGGCCGCTGCGGACGAGGATGTTCGTGCCGAGCACGAGACACAGCTCGCGAAGATCCGGCACGTCCGCCCCGCGCAGGACGGAGATGGCTTCCTTGACCTCCAGCGCGTTGCCGACGGCGAAGCCGAGCGGCTGATCCATATCGGTCACAACGGCAGCCATGTTGCGCCCGGCGTGCTTGCCGACGCTCACCATCTGCCGCGCGAGCTCAAAAGCAGATTCCTCCGTCTCCATGAACGCACCGGAGCCGGTTTTCACGTCCAGCACGATGGTGCGCGCGCCGGAGGCGAGCTTCTTGGACATGATGCTCGAAACGATCAGCGGGATGGAGTTCACCGTCGCGGTCACGTCGCGCAGCGCGTACATTTTCTTATCCGCCGGGGCGAGATTCGCCGTCTGCCCGGCGATGACAAAGCCGACATTTTCAGCGTTTTCGAGGAATTTTTCGGGCGTCATGGCGGTGGAAAAGCCGGGGAAGGATTCGAGCTTGTCGATCGTGCCGCCGGTGTGGCCGAGACCACGGCCGGACATTTTCGCCATTTTGCCGCCGCACGCCGCCACCATTGGGCACAGAACGAGCGAGGTTTTGTCGCCGACGCCGCCGGTTGAGTGCTTGTCGGCAGTGTGCTCGCCGAGCGGCGAGAGATCGACCACGTCGCCGGAGTGCTCCATCTCTATGGTGAGCTGCGCCGTTTCCTCCGGCGTCATGCCGCGGAAATAGATGGCCATCATCAGCGCGGACATTTGGTAGTCCGGGATGTCCCCCGCCGTGTAGCCGTGAACGATAAAATGCAGTTCCTCCTGCGTGAGGGTCTGACCCTGTTTTTTCTTTTCGATCAGATCGGTCATATGCATGATGCAACACCTCTTTGATGGAATTTTACCACATTTTGTGCGCGGAAACAAGGTTTTCCCCCGCAGGCAGGAAATGACAGTATAAGAAATTTTTCTGTTGACATTTTCTGCGGTAAATGCTATTATAGGCAAGCTGACAGCATGCGCGAGTGGTGGAATTGGTAGACTCGCTAGATTCAGGTTCTAGTGTCCACTCCGGACGTGGGGGTTCAAGTCCCCCCTCGCGCACCAAAACCCCGAAGCCTCAACGGTTTCGGGGTTTTTATTATGCCTTTTTCGGTGCGATTTGCTCTAGATTTTGTCTACCCTACAGTAGCTAGATTTTTTAGGGAGGAAAAATCTATTGTAGGGCATCAGTCCTGCTTGCTGGTTTGCTCGCGCGCTGCGATCTCGCGGACGATCTGCGCGTGCATCTTGTCATCCAGCTTGTAGAACAGAAAAATGACGATACCGACAACGGAAAGCGCAGCGGGCAGCAGATTCATGATCGCGCTGATGCCGGTAAGCGTCGCTGCATTTTGCACTTCACCGGGCACATAGCCCGTCACCGCAATCCACGCCGTGAGAAGCGTAGGCGCAACCGCGCCGCCAAGCTTCAGCGCAAAGCTCGTTGCCGCATAGGAGGCAGCGTCCATACGCACGCCCGTCTTCCATTGGCTGTATTCGACGGTATCCGGTACCATCGCGAAAATCATAGATGCCGAAATGCCGCCGACGAAGCCGGAGCCCAGCAGCAGGAACATGAACACGCCGATCGGCGCCTTCGCCGGATCGATGAAATAGGTAACAGCGCAGAAAATCGCCGTGAGTGCATAGCCGAAGATGATGGTGTTACGCTTGGATTTGAATACTTTGAGCAGCGTTGCGCCGAAGAACGCCATGATGCCAGCCAGCACACCGTTCCAGAGCGCATAGACGGAGAAAAGATCGCTTCTTCCGAGATTATACTGGAAATAATACACAGCTGCGGTCATGCGACCGTAGGCAATGAAGCCATAGATCAGGAACGAGATCACAACGATCAGCAGCGGCGGATTGGTAAAAATGGCTTTGAAAATGTTTTTGAGCGTGATCTTCTGACCCTTCGGCGGTTTGATGACTTCCTTGGTACCAAAGAAGCAGATAAAAACGAACGGGATCGCCATGGCGCAGATCAGGATCGTCGCCAAAAGGAAGCCGCGCGGCATGTTCCCATTTGCGCCGCTGAATTTGGTTGCCAGCGGGAGGAAGATCGACGAAGCGACCGCGCACGTTACGGAGGAGAAAAGGATCTTATAGCTGGCAAAGGACGCGCGTTCCGTGGGGTCCGGCGTCAACGCCGCCATCATGCCGCCATAAGGGATATTCCACGCGGTAGAGAAAATGACCGTCAGTAGATAGATGACCGTCGCCCATACGATACGTCCAACCGTGGACCATGTGGGATGCGCCCAGAACAGCAGGATAACAAGGATCAAAAACGGCGCAAAGCTGCCGAGCAGCCACGGGCGGTATCGGCCGTATTTTGTGCTGGTGCGGTCCGCCAGGGCAGCGATCATCGGATCGTTGATCGCGTCCCATACGCGCGAAGCCAGCAGGATTGCGGAAACGGCTGCTGCGGGGACCAACGCGATATCCGTCAGGAAGAAGGCAATAAAGGAGCTAACCAGCATCCAGGGAAGATTGTATA
>CAVIVK010000243.1:0-6183 GCA_963645975.1 Bifidobacteriaceae bacterium
AAAGGGCTTGCCGCCTGCTATTCACAGACAACAAGCCCTTTCGGTGGCTTGAACAATTTGCGCTTAATTTATTTGTCTAACTTTTTGGGGTCACTTCACAAGGCGTTTTTTCGATTATAAAATTCACTCAGAAATTAAACATAAAGGAGGATATTCTCATGAATTGGGGTAAAGTTGGACTTTTCGCCGGCGGCGTGCTGTTCGGCACGGCGGGCATCAAGATCCTCACCAGCCGCGATGCGAAGAAGGTCTATGCCTTTACGACCGCGGCGGCGCTGCGCGCCAAGGAAGCCGTCATGACGACCGCGACGAACATCCGCGAGGGCGCGGACGACATTCTCGCCGACGCGAAGGCGCTCAACGAGAAGTATGCCGCGGAGGACGCGGGCGAGACCATCGAGGACGCCGCGGAGTAATTCGCCATGAAATGCACGATCCTGCACGATACGGCGGGACGCATCCGTGTCCATCTGGAGCAGCCGCGTATGTCGCTGCTCCAGGCGGACATTCTGGAAGCGTATCTGCGAAACACTTCCGGCGTTGCTGATGTAACGGTCCACGACCGCACCGGCAACGCTACGATTCTTTATACCGGCTCGCGCGCCGGTATCGTCGCGGCGCTCGCCGCATTTTCCTACGAGAAATCCGCGGCGCTCGCGCCGGAGCACAGCGTCCGCGCGCTCAACCGCGAATATGAGGGAAAGCTCATTTTCCGCATTGTCCGCCGGTACACATTGAAGCTCATCCTGCCCGCGCCGCTGCGCGCGATCCGTACCGTGATTCGCTCGCTCCGCTTCCTGCGCGACGGCATCCGCTGCCTGCTGCACGGGAAGATCGAAGTGCCGGTGCTCGACGCGACGGCGATCGCCGTCTCTCTTCTGCGCGGCGACTTTGAAACGGCGGGCTCGGTCATCTTCCTGCTCGGCATCGGCGAGCTGCTCGACGAGTGGACGCACAAAAAGTCCGTCGCCGACCTTGCCGGGACGATGGCTTTGCAGGTGGATAAGGTCTGGCTTGAAACGACGGACGGCAGCGTGGCCGTGCCAGTCGGCGACGTGCGCCCCGGCGACAGGATCATTGTCCGCACCGGTGGCATGATCCCGCTCGACGGCCATGTCGTCGCGGGCGAAGCGATGGTCAATCAGGCGTCCATCACCGGCGAGGGGCTGGCCGTGCGCCGCGCGGCGGGCAGCTATGTTTACGCCGGAACGGTCGTGGAAGAGGGCGAATGCACGATCCGCGTCGATAAGAGCATGGGCTCGGGACGCTATGACCGCATCGTCCATATGATCGAGGAATCCGAAAAGCTCAAGTCCGATACCGAGGCGCAGGCCGCGCATCTGGCGGACAAGCTCGTGCCGTACAGTCTCGGCGCGACGTGGCTCATCTGGCTCCTGACGCGCAACGTCAACCGCGCGCTTGCGGTGCTCATGGTTGATTTCTCGTGCGCTCTCAAGCTCTCCATGCCGATCGCGGTGCTCTCCGGTATGAAGGAAGCCGGCATTCACCACATTTCCGTCAAGGGCGGCCGCTTCATGGAAGCGGTGGCGCAGGCGGACACCATTGTCTTTGATAAGACCGGCACGCTGACCCATGCCGCGCCGCGCGTGGCGGCGGTCGTGCCGTTCGGCGGCAAGGAAGAAAACGACATGCTCGCGCTTGCGGCCTGTCTTGAGGAGCATTACCCGCACTCGATGGCCAAGGCCGTTGTGACCGAGGCGGAAAAGCGCGGCATCACCCACGAGGAACGCCATTCGAGCGTGAATTACATCGTGGCGCATGGCATCGCGAGCAGCGTGGACGGCGAGAAGGTCGTCATCGGCAGCCACCACTTCGTGTTTGAGGACGAGAAGTGTGTCATTCCGGCGGGTGAGGAGAAAAAGTTCGAATCGCTCCCGGCGGAGTATTCACATCTCTATCTTGCCGCGGGCGGAGTGCTCGCCGCGGTCATCTGCATTGAAGACCCGCTGCGCGCGGAGGCCGCCGAGGTTGTCCGCGGACTGCGCTCGCTCGGCTTTACGAAGCTCGTCATGATGACCGGCGACAGCGACCGCACGGCAAAGTCCGTGGCGGCAGCCGTCGGCGTGGACGAATACTATTCCGAAGTCCTGCCCGAGGACAAGGCCAACTTCATCCGCCGCGAACACGAGGCCGGACGGCGCGTGATCATGCTTGGCGACGGTGTGAACGACTCCCCGGCGCTCTCCGAGGCGGACGCGGGCATTGCCATCCGTGACGGTGCGGCCATCGCCCGCGAGGTGGCGGACATCACCATCGGCGCGAACGATCTCTACTCGCTTTTGACGCTGCGGCGGCTCAGCACCGCGCTCATGGAGCGCATCCACACGAACTACCGGAACATCATCGGCTTTAACTTTATGCTGATCTGTCTCGGCGTGATGGGCATCCTGCCCCCGGCGACCTCGGCGCTGCTGCACAATGCGTACACGCTCACCGTGAGTCTCCAGAGCATGACGCGTCTTCTGCCCCCGGTGGAAACCGAATAAACGTGAAAAACGGCTGTCTTATTCATAGACAGCCGATTTTTACCCGATTCGGCATATAAGCCAAAATATCTTGCAAAGCACCCGATGTTCCGGCATAATACGAACAGGGAGACCTGCCCAGAAAGCTGGGAGACCCGCCCGAAAGAGAAAACAGGGAGGAACAATCGATGAAAAGGAGAATCCTTGCCGCCATATTCTGCGTCTGCCTTGCGCTGACCAGCTTATATATCCCTGCGCTGGCCGATGATACGGAACCGGAAATGTCTGCGCCTGTTGAAGATGTGGTTGAAATGACGCCTGCGCCGGTCGAGGAGATGGTCGCCCCGGTGACATATGCCACCAGCAGCCTCTCTATCAATGGTACTCCGCTTGAAACAGGGGTGTATTATAAAACCGATACCGGGGCGGAATGCGGCTTCTCGCCTGCGACAGAGGAGGATTACAATTTCTATTATGATGGTGCAACGTTTTACCTCAAAAACGCTGTCATTTCCCGAACGGATGCGGGTGCTGTTTTTTATACGTATGCACCGAACCTTCGTATACATCTGACCGGAGATAACCAATTCACCGCGGCGGATGATAATTATTCGACCATTAGTGCCAGCAATGTTACTATTACGGGCAGCGGCTCACTCACATGCAGGAACGGAAGCATTCGTATCAACAGGCTGACGTTGGAAAGCGGAATGGTTACCACCAGCAAAATTTCCGCAAGCAAGTTTGACGCCGAAGGGCGCGGCCTTTATCTGAAAGGCGGGCAGTTTACCGCGACTTTGCAGTTTGGCGGTTATGGAAGCGACTACGGGCTATACATTGAGACAGAGTACTATCGTTGGAAAACCGATCTCAGCGCCACGTACACATTATCCGTTGCCGAGGAATGTCCGGATCCCAACGGAATGCCTTTGAGTCTCGTCCAGATGGACAACCCGTTTCAATCCAAGCTGTGCGTTAACCCCTATACGAACGAGTGGGAGGTATCCTACGACAGCGGGACTACATGGAAATCTCTCGGGGTGAAGGCCACCGGAGAGGACGGGAAGGACGGGCGGGACGGCCGGACGCCTTCCGTCGGTCTGAACGGCAACTGGTGGATCGGCAGTATGGACACCGGCGTGAAAGCCGAAGGGACGGACGGCAAGAATGGCGTCGATGGTAAGGATGGTGTGAACGGCAAGGACGGCATCGATGGGAAAGATGGTGCGGACGGCAAGGACGGCGCGCCCGGCCTGACGCCCTCCATCGGCGGCAACGGGAACTGGTGGCTGGGCAATACGGATACCGGGGTAAAAGCTGCCGGAACAACCGGAGCCACGGGCGCTACGGGTGCTACCGGTGCCACCGGCGCGACAGGCGCCGCCGGACGCAACGGCACGGACGGAAAAGACGGTAAGGATGGAAAGGACGGCGTCGGCATCCGGGAAGTCTCCCTCAGCGATTCCGGTGAACTGATCGTCACGCTCACGGACGGGACAGAGACAAACCTCGGCAAAATCACCGGCGAGGACGGCGCGCCCGGCGCCGGCATTTCCGCTGTGCAGGTGGACGAAAACGGCATGCTCACCGTGACGCTCACGAATGGCGAGCGCATAGAGGCAGGCGAAATCCCCGGCGCACGCGAGAGCGGGACGGTGAAAACCGTCGCTTATATCGCGTCCGGAGCAGCGGTGCTCGCGCTCCTTTGGCTCGCGGTGCTGACGGTGCTTTTCCTCAAATCCCGCCGTGCGGTGATCCGCAAATAAAACATGCATGCAGCAAAACTACCGGCTGCCGGGTTTTCCGGCAGCCGGCCTTTGCTTTTTGACGGGAAAAATAAAATCAACTATTGACAAGAGAGTTGGGGAAACCTATAATCAAACTGTAATTGTAATCGGTTACAATATAGGAGCGATGCATGAAGGCAACCATAAAAGACGTGGCGCGGTACGCCGGTGTATCCGTAGCCACCGTTTCCCGATATCTGAATAACAGTCCGCTGATCGCCGAGGCGTCTGTGGAGAAAGTGCGTGGCGCGATCGAGGCGCTGGACTACCAGCCCAGCATGATGGCCCGCGGACTTTTGCACGGAAATAGCAAGACTGTGGCACTCGCGGTGGATTCCGGCGATGCCGAGACCTACGGCAACGATTACTTTCTGCGTATCCAGTACGGACTCGAGCACGAGCTGAGCAAAAACGGGTATTACCTGATGATCTGCCACATCGGCGGTACAGATGGCGCGCTGACGCTGCGCTCGCTCATCAACGAGAACCGGATCGACGGCCTTGTGCTGCTCAGCGCGCTTGCCAGGGAAGAGGTTATGAGCGTTGTAAACGAGAGCCGAATCCCGTGCGTGATTGCCGGGCGCTGCGACGATCCCGACGCCGTATGGGTTGATATCGACAATATCTCCGCCGGAGAGCTCGCCGCGCAAAAGCTTCTGGAAACCAAGCCGAAAGCCGTCGGCTTTCTTGCGAACAGCTTTGATAAAACGTTCGTTTCCGAGCGCTTTTCCGGTTATTGCCGGGCGCTTGCCGCGGCGGGAATTGAAGAAAATCCCGCACTCGTGAGCGACGGATTGACGGACGCTGCAAGTATTTCCGCATTTGTCCGGCAGCATTTTTCTTCTCTCTGCGATGCATACGTTGTGTCCGACAGTACGATCGCCTTTTACTTCCTGCGCGAGCTCTCCCGGCGCGGCGTCCGCGTTCCGGAGGAGGTGCAGGTCATTGGTTTTGACGACAGCGTCCTTGCGGCGGCTGCAGACCCCGCGATGACGGTCGTTGAAATAGACGTAACCAATCTGGGAAAATCCGCAGCAAAGCTTCTCATCGCACAGCTTCAGGCGGAAGATCTGTGTCCGGGACAGAATCTTTTGCCGGCAAGGATCATTCATAGGGCTTCGACAAGATAACTGGGCCATGTGCCGAGTTATTTTGTTGCCTCAAATTGTAACCGTTTACAATTTGAGGCCCAACGATCCGCGCGATCCGATTTTTTGCTGCAAAAATCAAAAGGAGAATAACGTATGATGAAACGTCTGCTGACCCTTGCGCTCGTTTTTGCCATGGCATTTTCCTTTGCCGCCTGCGGCAGCACGCCCGCGAAGGAGGAAACGCCCTCCGCCGCTCCCGCGACGGAAGCACCGGCGGATACGGTGAGCGAAGAACCCGTAGAGATTACCTTCTGGCATTCCTACAGCGAAGGCGAGGAAAAGATATTCACCGAAACGGTCCTCACCGCCTTTGCGGAAAAGTACCCCAACATCAAGGTCAACGCGATCCGTATGCCGTATGAGGGCATGGACGAGCAGCTCGTCACCGCGGTCAGCGGCGACGTCGCGCCCGACGTTATGCGCATGGATCTCACCTGGGTTTCGCAAATGGCGAAGCTCGGCGCGCTCGAATGCCTGAACGGCTACGAGGGCTTCGACGAGATCGCAGCAAACGCTCTGGAAGGATCGTTGAACACTACGCTCTACAACGGCAAAAATTACGGCCTGCCGCTCAACGCGAACACCACGGTTGCCGTGTACAACAACGCCGTGCTCGCAGAATATGGCTTTGACACGCCTCCGGCGACGATGGACGAGCTGCTCGCGGCGCGCGATAAGACCGATCCGACGAACGACAAGTACCTTTTCTGCGTTTCCGGCTCCTACAACTGGGCGATGCTGCCGTTCATCTGGACGCTC
>CAVIVK010000244.1:0-5502 GCA_963645975.1 Bifidobacteriaceae bacterium
ATGCAGCGCACCGCCGTAGCGCCGGTCGCGCTCACGACGAGTGCGGTAGCCTTGGCGTTCAGCGCGCACACGGCGCTGCCGAGTGCGGGGTAGAACTCATACTCGTCCCCGGCGGCGGCCGTGCCGCCGGTCTCCACGGTGAGCACCGTGCCGCTCTTCGTATAATCCGTCACGGCGCGGCGCGTACCGGGCACATCGGTGTTCGTGCTGCCCGCGGCCTTGCTTTTGAGCACGAGCACCGCGGCGTTGTAGGTGTCGTCCGCGGCCGTTGCGTCAATGCCGCCCGTGGCGGGCACAATCGTCGTGGCGCTGCCGGACGCTGCCTTGAGTGTCGGCACGGGGCATTCAAAGATCAGCCCCGGATTATCGCAGACGAGAATCTCGTCGCCATTCGCGCGTGGATTGAGCATGTCGGCATTGCCGGGGTGATCCTCCCCGGCAATGCCGAGGATCGCGCCGGTCTGCGCGGCGATGGCCGGGACAACCTTACCGGCGCTCAGCTGCACTACCTGTCCGGCGGCAATCGCGGTGGCGCTCGCCACCGGGTAGCTTCGGGCGTGGATGATCTCCTCGCCGCCCGCATTCTGGATGGGTCTCATGTTTTGTGTCTCCTTTCACATTCACTTGTTTCGGCTCAGATACTCGCGAGCCGACATTTTCATCTGCGGAAATGCGCGGTTCCAGGCATCCAGCTCCGACTGCTGCCGGGCGTTGAGCGCCTCATAGGACCCGCTGCCGCCGCTGCCGGTAGACCGTGCAGCCCGGCTTGCCCCTCTTGCCTGCGCGGCCCGCAGCGCGCCGCCGGCAACCTCCAGATAATCTGCATACAGCTCGCTCAGCGGTTCTCTGCCGTAGCGGCTGCCGCAGAAACGGCGGAAGCTCTCCGAGGCATCCAGCCCCGCGAGATCCGCCTCCGGGAACCGGCGGGCAAACTCGCGCGCGTCGTCGGCAATGAAGCGCATCCGCGCTTCCTCCTGCGAGCGCCGTTCGCTCTCGCGTCCGGCCAGCTCGCGCATCGCTCGTTCATACCCGGCACGCTCACCCCCCAGTCTCGCCGCCTGGAAACGGCGATTGTCCTCGTGGCTCTGCGGCGCGGAAGCGCCCTCGCGCTGCTCCGCCGAGCCTTCCTCCTCGGGAGTTACGACCTCCCCGACCTCTTCCGGTCTTTCGTTTTCGTCCATCTCGGACTCCTTTCCGCCGGTATTCGCCCCGGCTCGCGTATTCCCTTACGGTGGTTATATCGTAACACAAAAACACGATTTGTGATCATCGACTTTTTCGTCGATTTTCACGAATCGTGTATCAACTGAGTGTGAAGGGATTTTTAAACGCATAATGCGTCCAGCTGGCATTTCCCGCATCTGATATGCGCACGTTCCGTGATAATGACGAACGCAATTTGACCCCTGCAAGAGGGTGGGAAACCGGTTTTACGAAAAGATCCTCGGCGTCTCTCTTCATGCGCTCTAAGCCTGTCCCGCGGCTTTTTATATTGGCCCCATCTGACGAGGGGGCTGGCGGCGGCATAGCCGCCGACTGGGGGAGAGAAAGCCAGCATTTCCCACATCCTTATCCCGGTGGGACAAGGGGGAAGGCAAATGTTTTAGCAGCTTTTTCGCACGCAAAAACGCCGCCGGGGAATACCCCGGCGGCGCGGTGCGGTGCGGTAATTTGGTTTTACAGATCGTTTGCCCGTATCTCGTCAAACCACATACGGCAGCGAATTTCGGTCTCGCAATCGCTCAAAGACTTCAGGCGCTCATAGCCGTACTGTGCTCGCACCTGGCGGGTTTTCGCGTCATACACGATCTTGATTACCGTCGGCACGTCCCTTTTGTACTCCAGACACAGCTCGCGGACGGCAACAGCATAACACAGGATTGTCCTTCGTATATCTCTTTTTTCCTCCCTCGAGAGCGAAGATGATTCTCGACCCTCGCGTATAGCTCTATTCCAGTCATTGTCTGTATAGAATTTCCCCTCGATGATGAAGGCTGGTCTCGCCATAATTGCGCCGCATTCGAGGTCGGAATAGATATAAATTTTCTCTGCACGGTTTTCCGCATAGGCAATGCTCTGCCGGATCATTTCACTCTGGTACTCAGAAAACAGATCCTCAAACGGGCGTCCTTCCGCCGCGGCCTTTTTGTTGTATTCCTTCAAGTATTTATGCAACTCACCGTAGGTCATAACCCCAGTCCTCCTAATAGATCATTTGTGATGTGTTCACTATATTCTTCTCCGTCAATCGTATACTCTATGCTAAAGGCACTTGGTCGCAAATCGTCTCCCGCGTACTCGACACGGACATCTACCTCCACCGTTTTTCCCGCCTGTATCGCCTTGTACCATTCGTTCTCCAATTTCTTATAGGAACTCAGGTTCACAAGCCAATATTGCGACACCAGATTATCTAACTGCCCGGAGCCGCCGAAGCGGTCGCCCGCCAGATGCCCGGCATGGTCGTCCGGCTGCTTTCCCGGCGTGTTTCGTACATACGGCAGACGCCCGGTAACGGTTCGTCCTTTTTTCTCATAATCATACTGTACCATGCTTTGCTGAAAAAATCACGGGCTTTTTCACCATGCAAAACGCCGCCGGGGTGTCACCCGGCGGCGCAGCGCTTATTCAGTTTTCTTCGCCTGTTCCAAAATCTTCATAGCATGCATCAAGGACTTTTCGCAACCCGTTCGCCAGGAATTCTGGCCGATCGAGGCAAAAGAATGCATCAATGCCGATATGGATAAGCGCGTTGATATTAATGTTGCACTCCGGATTCTTCTTACTCGCGCTTTTATACAAATACTCTGTCAAGCCTATGCTTTGCTCGGCTTCCATTTCAAGAACTACGTTGGCGATCGCACCCATCATCCCATTTATCACTACCAGGTCACAATCTCCCAGCTCTTCAATGGACATTGCCGACAGCATCCCATAGATCATAGCCGCCATACTCTCTCTGGTTACCGGATTGTATTCTGACGGTTTCTGTCCGCTTGCCGCAACCATTTTGCGGGCGTTTTCCAGCGCCTCTTTGGGGATGCGGGAATACACTTTTTTCTTTTCTTCCATAGACATATTTCGTTTGCGTTCGTATCGTTCCTCGTCCTGCCGGTCCTGTTCTGTTTCCTCGTAGCAATCATTGTATGCTTTCTGCATCGTCCACATCCTCCTGAAAATCATTTTTCTTTTTAAAGTGAATCTTTTTCGGCATTCTTGGAATTGGCATTTCAGGATATATGCCATGCTCCCTCTGCTGTCGAATTATCCAATCCAGGGAGAACTCTGCAACTTTTTTATTCACCCCGGCAGTTTGTAAAGACGCCAAAAAGATTTCACAGGCTTCTCTATTTGTCGGTCGAGTGTCCGATCCACGATACACATCCATTCGTGTTTCTGTGTGACTATGAAATTTACCATGCACGCTTTCCGGATTTGTGAACACATTTCCGGGTAAAGAAACCGTAATGCCTTCGTTTCTGGCTATGATATCTCTATACATTGCGTTTGGCGCTATATGGTGAGCCTGCGCGTCAGGCAATCCCAGCTGTTTAATTATTGGCTTCGCTTCACCGTACGACGAAATCACAACCGGATATTTTTTCCCGTCTGGATACATTATACCATACTCCGAGGGAATAATCATCGCGTTTCCGCGTTTTTCGTGCGGTATTCCGGCAAGATAATCCGGGGTTTCCCCCTGCTCAACGGCTTGAATGATCCGCCTGACCGCGCTTCCTATTTCATCGATATCCTGTACTTTTTCCGCAATAGCGGTGATGGCACGCTCAACGATTACCGCTTCGCGGGAATCCCGAATGGCACTCGCTGATGAAGAAGCGGCACCCGGCAGGCCAAGCAGCTGGGAGGTTCCTTCCAGCACCGCTCCAGCCATGCGCGTTACGCTGTCTTCGTTCAGAAAGGCTTCACGGCTGCTGTAGCTGCCCACCCGCTCCACTTCGTTAGTAAAGGAATCGGAAATCAACGCTGTGAGTGTCCCGGCGTCCTGTTCATCCGCACAGGTCAGCGCATTGATCAAGGCCTGTCCACCGGGCGTCTTCTGGAGCGTCTGGTTTAGCTTTTCCAAATACTTGGGCGCGACCTTGCTCAATTGGCGAGTGCCCACTTCTGCAAGCTTACCTAAACCCTTGCCAATCACATGGCCCAGAACAACAGTCGCCAACCCCTCCGCGCACGCTGCCCGGCGAGCCTGCTCTCTTGTTTCTCCGCTGCGCAAGCCCTGTTCATAGCGTTCTGTGCTGATCTGTCCGTATGCGATCACGCTGGATAATGCTGGACCAATTACTGGTACGAAAGCCGCAGCGTTGGCTAAATACCACCTGCCGTCTTCTTCTCGCTTATCTCCCCATCGGCTCAGCCAATCCGGGACGTCATCATACATTTTGTCTGTTTCTGCGCGATAGGCATCGCCCCAGTCCACAGCGCGGGTAAGTACATCGTCTTTATGGCGTTCTTCCGTTTCGTTATACACTTGGGGATAATAAAACTGCGTCGGATCGACATACCCCATGTATTCCAGCGCCGTGCGTTGATTTTCCGTGAGTCCCGCATAGTATTCTTCCATTGCGGCTCGGGAGGCTGCCCCGCCGTTGAACTGATCTGCAGCCATGGCCTGATCCGCCTCCTGAAACGCCATGCCGCCCTGCGCGCCATAAGAAAGCCCATTTGCCAAGTCCTGCAAAGTTGTGAAATATCCCCCTCTATACCGGCGGTTAATATAATTCGGATAATCCCATACGCTCATACTGTTCTGCAGAATATCGCGGAATTCTTCGGCATTATTTGCGCCGTATTCGCGCTGCACAGCAGCGGCGACATCGTTTGGATCGCCGGTGTAGCCGCCGCGCTGACCCATGTGCTCCGCTGCGGCTTCATCATCGCCGTACAGCTCGCGATACTGCCGTGCCCGCTCCTCCTGCGCTTTTCGCTTCGCTTCCAACTCGGCGAAGAACTTTTTCTGATATTCTTCGCTGCTGCTCACGCCGTTCTGCCGCAGAAAATCATCGGCGACATCCTGCGCCTCGCCGGTGTATGAGTTCATGCCCATGATTTCGTTCATGTCGGCAATATCGGCGGCGCTGGCATACGAGGCACGGTAGGACGGTTTCTCCGTTGTCTTGGTTGTTCCGGTTGGTTTGGTCGCCGTGGTTGGCTTTGTCGTGCCGGCCGGTTTGGCCGCTCCAATCGTCCCGGTCGTGCCGGTCGTCTGGTTTCCTTTGCCGGAATTCTGCTGTGCCCCGGTGTTCTGTGCCGGACGCCCCTTTGTCGGGGACGTATAGTTTTGCCGGGCGTTCTGCCCTCTCTGCGGAACATTGCTGCCCGGTCGTGCCGTTGTCTGGCTCGTCTGTCCCTGCGGGACGCCCACGGTGGGGTTCGTCGTGGAGCGTCCCTGCGAGGATTTCGTCGGCGGTATGGGGTTGGTTTTTGTATTGGATGGATATTCCCATACCGAATAAGCTTTTCTGCTCATGGCCATTCTTT
>CAVIVK010000245.1:0-3804 GCA_963645975.1 Bifidobacteriaceae bacterium
GTATCGGCAAAGAGATACACGTCCTGGAACACCACGCTGATCTGATCCATCAGGGATTCCAGCGTATAGTCGCGCACATCGTGTCCGCCGATCTTCACGCTGCCGCCGTCCACGTCCCAGAAGCGCGCAATCAGATTGCAGAACGTTGTCTTGCCGCTGCCGGAGGGGCCGACGACCGCGGTCGTGGTCTTATCGGGCAGCGTGACGGAAACATCGCGCAATATGGGCTTTTTCTCATAGGAAAAGCTCACGTGGTCAAACACAATGTCGTGCTTCTCCGGGCGGAGGTCTTTGCCGTTTTTGTCCATGCGCGGCATGTTTTCGGTCTCGACGGTGCGGTCGATGGCGGAGGCCGCGAGCCGCAGCATGGAAACGCCCATGCCGAACGCCTTGATCTGATTGAATACAAGGAAGGACATGACAAGCACCATCAGCGCATTGGCAAGGCTCATGGAGCCAGCCGCCCAGAGCCGCACCGCTGCGAGCATCATGCCGACGCTCGCCACTTGCAGCACAGCCTCCTGTACCGCCGTATATGGCGTTAGAAGCTCCGCGACCTTCACGTTGCTGCGGCGGTTAAACTCCAAGGCATCCTGCAGCTTCTTATCGCCCTTGCCGGTGAGATTGAAGGATTTGACAACGCTCATGCCCTGCACGGTTTCGAGCACCGCTTCGATGAGCGCGGTCTGCGAGCGCTGCATATCCCCCGCGATGGCCACGGACTTTTTCTCCATGGCGGAGACGGCGAGAAGATAGAGCGCGATGCCCGCAAGGACAATGAGCCCGATGCGCCAGTCAAAAACGAGGATGAGCACAGCGAACACGGCAGTCGTAATAAGTCCGCCGAGGATGTTTACAAGAACCATCGGCACCATGCTCTCAATGCTGCCCACGACGGTCGTGCACACGCCGGAGACCTGGCCGAGGCTGTTCTCATTAAAGAAGCCCATGGGAACGCTTTTCAGCCGGTCGGCAATGGCGATGCGACGATCCGCCGCCATGAAGTACCCGGCGTGGGTTTGCAGCATTTTGGAAAAGCTTGCGCTCACCGCGCCGCCGAAGATCGCGATAAGCTCGCACACGAGCGCAATCCATGCCGTCTTTCCGCCCTGCGCGCCGCCGGTCAGCGCGCGGACAACAAAGTAAATCGCCGCGACCTGGAACATTTGCAGCACGGCGTTCAGAAAGCCGACCGCTACGGACTTATTGATATTCTTCGTCTCGTTTCCGGCAAACTGCCAGATTTTGCGGAATGCTTCGATCATTTCGCGTCACCGTCCTTTGCTCCGATATGCGCCTGCCACATTTCCCGATAGAGCGGGCAGGATGCGAGCAGGTCTTCGTGGCTGCCCTGCGCTTCAACGCGCCCACCGCTCACCACGGCGATATTGTCCGCGCCCGTAATGGTGGAGAGGCGGTGGGCGATCACGATGACCGTTTTGTTCTCCACGAGCTTTGCTACCGCCCGCTGGATGACCGCCTCGTTTTCCGGGTCGATGTACGCGGTGGCCTCGTCAAGAATGACGACGGGGGCGTTCTTCAGCATGGCGCGGGCGATGGCGATGCGCTGCCGCTCGCCGCCGGAGAGGTGTGCGCCGCCTCCGCCGACTACCGTGTCAAACCCGTTTTCCAGATCGCCGATGAAGCTGTCGCACCCCGCGGCATGCGCCGCGGCAGCGACCTCCGCGTCGGTCGCGTCCCGGCGGCCCATGCGGATGTTCTCGCGCACGGTGTCGTCAAAGAGGTAATTGTCCTGCGAGACGAACGCCACCTGATCGTAAAGCTCCGCCAGAGGAATGTCTTTGAGATCATGTCCTCCCATAGTGATGGAGCCGGATTTCACGTCCCAGAAGCCCGCAATAAGCTTGGCGAGCGTTGACTTGCCCGAGCCGGAGGGGCCGACGAGCGCCGTCATGCCGTTTTGCGGCACGGAGAGGCTGACGCCATGCAGAATTTCCGCATCGTCGTGGTAACCGAAGGAGACATCCTTGACCTCGATGTTGTGATCGGCAAATGTGACGCTCTGCGCGCCATGCTCCTGCTCCTCGTCTTTCAAAATCTCGTCCACCTGCGCGACCGTTGTTCCGACCTGCGCGAGCGTATCGACAAAGTTAAACGCCGCCACGATCGGCGCGGCCATGCCGAGCGCGAGGATGATGACCGTGATGAATGTCTCCGCTGTGAGCGTGCCGTGCGTATAGAAGACCCAGCCGAGCGGAAGGATCGTGAGCATCTGCGCCGGGAAGAAGGCATACGCCATGGACATGCCCAGCTGGCTGCGGCGCATCCAGTCGTAGTAGTACTGCGCATTGGCGCGCACCTTGTCGATGAGACGGCTGTACGACGCCTTGCCCTGGTTGAATGCCTTGATAACGGCGATGCCGTTGATGTACTCAATCATGGTGCTGCTCATCTCGGTCGTCGCCTTCACGGCGCCCTCATAGTCCTTGGCGTAGCCGCCCATGACGGTCATCATGAAGAAGAACGCGATCGGGAACACCGCGAGCGAGAGCAGCGCGAGCCGCCAGTCGAGGACGAACAGGTACACAACCGTCAGCAGCGGCGTTACAACATTGGCCGTCATCTCCGGGAAGAGATGGGCGAGCGTTGTCTCCATGCCGTCCACCTGATCGACGATGGTCTCCTTGAGCTTGCCGCTGGACATGTCCATAACGGTGCCGAGCGGCAGGCGCGGCAGCTTGGCAAGCAGCTTCTGCCGGATGGTTTTGAGAATGCGGAACGTCGCCTTGTGGGAGATGCCGAGCGCGCCGTTATAGAGCGCCGTGCGGAGCAGGAACCCCGCGAGCGCCGTAATAAGCCACGGCACATACGCCGTGACCGCCGTTTCCCCGGCGAGCAGCAGAACGATGATCCTGGCCGCCGCGAAGTACGGCGCCATGCCGCACGCCACGCCGATCACGGCCAGAATGACCGCCGTGATGAGCTTGCCGTGCTCGCTCTCCCCCAGCTCCCAGATACGGGCGACGGGGCTTTGTTCTTTCATACGCTTTTCCTCCTTTTGGATTAGCATTCGCTAACCAATGTGTCTGTTAAAAGGCTGCCGTTTCCGGCAACCTTTGTATACGGTTTTACTGCGCCGCGCCGCCGAAGATCTCCAGAAAGCCGGTGCGGTGGTAGCGGCTCAGAAGCTCGATATACTCGCCCGCTTCCCCGCGGCTGAGCCCATGGCGGATGATCTCGAAAATGCTCTCAAAGCGGGATGTTGTCACGATGTGCAGCAGCATCTGCGTCAGCGTACCGCCGGATCGCTCCGGGCAGCCGACGGCTTCCATGTATTTATACGTATATTCCACCTCGATGCGCACGAGCTCGTCCACGAAGTTGTGGAAGCGCGTACCGTAGGACGAGTCGAGAAGCAGGCGGAATTCGTCCAGATGGTCGTACATGTAATCGACGAGCTCTAACGTGCCGCCGTCGGCATACTCCGGCATCTGCGCGGCCTGCTCGTCCGGCGTCATCCGGTGGAAGCGCTCCTGAATGCGGACGAACCGCGTCGTCATTTCGCGGAGCACCGGCTCGACGATGGCGGAAAACAGCCCCTCCTTATCGCCGAAGCGGACATAGATCGAGTTGGTGCTGGTGTCTGCCGCCGCCGCGATCGTGCGCAGCGACGCGTCCGTATAGCCCTTGTCGAGAAATTCCTTTTTTGCCGCGGTAAGGATCCGGTCCGCCACGCCTTCGATCTGCTTCGCCATGGTCACACCTCTCCGGATAAATAACGCCGTTTCATAACACTGTTTTTCATTCTAATCCGGCGCGGGATATTTGTCAATACTTTTTGTT
>CAVIVK010000246.1:0-2781 GCA_963645975.1 Bifidobacteriaceae bacterium
TGCATCGTTTCTACGACCAGCTTTTTAAATTCCGGTGTGTATCGTTTGTTCGGTACGCCTTTTGGCATAGAAATGCACCCCATTCCTTAGTGCAAGTATTTTATCATACTTGTCTAATAAATGGGGTGCAGTTCAATGGAACGCGGCGGAACTTTTTCCATTTTTCTTTTATTTCAGAGCGCGGCGCAGCGCGTCGGCGACGGTCTGTACGGTCTCGCGCGTGAGATACGGATGCATCGGAAGGCTCAGCACCGTGGCGCAGAGCTCCTCCGTCACCGGGCAGGGGACGTACTGCTTCAAGCCGTCAAACGCCTGCTGGGTGTGCATCGGCTTCGGGTAATACACCATGGTGGGGATGCCCTGCGCCTTGAGCTCGGACTGCACACGGTCGCGCTCTTCCCGGCTGCGCAGCCGGAGCGTATACTGCGCCCAGCTTGAATACCAGCCCTCCGGCACGACCGGCAGGATGGCCGGGATACCGGCGAGCGCTTCGTTGTACATCGCCGCCGCGGCGTTCACATCCGCGAGCTCATACTTTTCAAAGGCGTCCATCTTTACGAGCAGGATCGCCGCCTGGATGGTGTCGAGACGGGAGTTCATGCCGATGCGGACGTTATCGTACTTAAAGGAACCCTTGCCGTGGACGCAGAGGGAGCGGATGAGCGCCGCCGTTTCATCGGAATCGGTGAACACCGCGCCGCCGTCGCCATAGCAGCCGAGGGGCTTTGCGGGGAAGAACGACGTGCACGCCGCTTCGCCAAAGGCGCCGTTGCGCTTACCGTGCAGCATGCCGCCGAAGCCCTGCGCCGCGTCCTCAAGGAAAAGAAGGCCATACTTCTCGCACACGGCGGCGACCGCTTCATGGTCGGCGGGCAGGCCGAAGAGATCCACGTCCACCACAGCCTTCGGCGTGAGCTTGCCTTCGGCAAGAACTGCTTCGACGGCTGCTTCGAGGCTCTTTGCGTCTGCGTTGAACGTATCGGCACAGACATCGTAGAACACCGGCGTGCCGCCCACGGAGGAGACGACCTCGCCCGAGGCAAAGAACGTGAAGTCCGGCACGAACACAGCGTCGCCCGGGCCGATGCCCCACGCCATCATGCACAGCTCCAGCGCATCGGTGCCGTTGCCGCAGGTGATGCAATGCTTGCGTCCGACGTAGGCGGCAAGGCGCGCCTCGAGCGTTTTCACCTGTTCGCCGCTGATGAAATGCGCGCCGGACGCTACGGCGGCCATGGCCGCGTCCATTTCCGGCTTCAAAACCTCATACTGTTTTTGCAGATCACGAAATTGCATTAGTCGTTTACCTCCGTAAGTCCGTTTTCGCCCTCGCGGTATTTCCGGCCGCATTTGGGACAAGTGAGTCCATCCTTCAAAAGCTCGCCGCACTCGCACGCCCAGCCGCAGCGCCGCGCCGGGACGCCGAGCATCAGCGCGTGGTCCGGCACGTTGTCCGTTACGACCGCGCCCGCGCCGATGAGCGCCCAGCGCCCGACGGTGTGGCCGCAGACAATCGTAGCGTTCGCGCCGATGGACGCGCCCTCGCGGACGAGCGTCTTTTTATAGCCCGCCGCACCCTTGGGATACTTTGCGCGCGGCGTGAGATCGTTCGTAAATACGCAGCTCGGGCCGCAGAACACATAGTTTTCCAGCTCCACGCCCTCGTACACCGAGACGTTGTTCTGGAGCTTGCAGCCGTCGCCGATGGCAACGTTATTCGATACGTTCACGTTCTGCCCGAGCGAGCAGTGCTTCCCGATGCGGGCACCCTTCTGGATGTGACAGAAATGCCAGATGCGCGTCCCTTCGCCGATCGTAACGCCCTCGTCCACCACGCTGGACGGATGCACATAGTATTCGCTCACCGGTCAAACCTCCCGACATAATCCATCGTTGAGCCGTGGGAGAGCGGGAAGCGCACCGGCTTTCCGCTCGCGGCGGATTCGTAAATGCCGAGCACGAGCTCGAGCGCCTTTCGCCCCTCGATGCCGGAGCAGACCGGCTCACGGTCCTGCTCGATCGCGTCGATCATGTCGCGGTAGAGCGGCGTGTGGCCCGTACCCATGTCCGCAACAGCGTATTTTTCCATGGAGCCCGCCAGAGAATCCGTGCCGTTTCCGAACTGCCAGCGTTCGACCTGGTCGAGATACTTGCCGGACACGGACACCGTGCCGGTCTCGCCGAAGACGGCGAGCGCGTCGCTGAGGTTGTTGGGGTACACGTTCACCGTGCCCTCCACAGTCGCATAGGCGCCATTCTTAAAGCGGATGAGCGCGAGCCCCATGTCCTCGGCCTCGATGTACGGATGCGTCAGGCGGTCGGTGTAGGCGAACACCTCGTCCACGTCGCCGAACATCCATTGCAGGAGATCGGTATAGTGGATGCACTGGTTCATAAGCGTGCCGCCGTCGTTCTTCCACGTGCCGCGCCATTTTCCGGCGTCAAAGTACGCCTTGTTGCGGTTGCGGCGGATCTGCGCCGCGCCGTGCAGAAGCTGACCAAAGCTGCCGTCCGCAACTTCCGCGTGCAGCGCGCGCATCGACGGGCAGAACCGGAGCTGATGGTTCACGCAGAGCTTCATGCCGTTTTTCGCGGCCGCTTCGATCATCGTATCGGCGTCCTCAAGGGAGAGCGCGATCGGCTTTTCCACGATCACGTTCGTTCCGGCTTCGAGACAGTCGCAGACGATCTGCCGCTTGATGCCGCTGCCGAGAGCGACCGCCGTAAGAGTGGGGCGCTGCTCGGAGAGCATGGCGCGGTAGTCGGCGTAAAGCGTTACTC
>CAVIVK010000247.1:0-3651 GCA_963645975.1 Bifidobacteriaceae bacterium
GGGTTCGCCTGCAAAAGGAAGCGGCGGTGCGAAACACCGTTCGTCTTATTGTTGAACTTCTCCGGGGAGATGGCGTAAAAATCGCGCAGGACGGTGTTTTTCAGTATTTCTGTGTGGAGCTTCGCCACGCCGTTCACCGAATGGCCGCCGATCACGGAGAGATTTGCCATGCGCACAAACCCTCCGCCGATGACGGCGGTAGCCTGCTGACGGTCGTGCCAGCCGGGGACGGACTGGTCAAAGCTCTCGCGCCAGCGGCGGTCGATCTCCTCGATGATCTGGAACTGGCGGGGGAGGAGAGAGCGCATGAGCGACACCGGCCATTTTTCAAGCGCCTCCGGCATGACGGTGTGGTTCGTGTAGGAGATCGTGCGGCAGGTGATGTCCCACGCCTCCTCCCACGAGAGCCCTTCGCCGTCCATCAAAAGACGCATCAGCTCCGGCACGCAGAGCGCGGGGTGGGTGTCGTTCGTGTGAATGGCGACGCGCTCGGGGAGCTTGTCCCAGGAAAGATGCGTGGCGCGGAACGTGCGCAGCACGCTCTGCAGTCCGGCGCTGACAAAGAAATACTCCTGCTGGAGCCGCAGCTGCTGTCCGGCGGGGGTGTTGTCGTCGGGGTAGAGAAGGCAGGTGATCGCCTCGGCGTCGTTGTTGGCCTTCTGCGCGCGGGAATAGTCCCCGGCGTTGAAGGCGTCAAGATCGAGCTGCTTGTGCACCGGACCCGCGCGCCAGAGACGGAGATTGTTCACCGCGTGCGCGCCGTAGCCGAGGATGGGCACATCGTAGGGCGTGGCGAGAACGCTGCGGTAATCGCGCAGCTCATATACCATGCGGCCGATCTCCTCGCGCCGGTCGACGGTGCCGCCGAAGCGCACCTCCACGGCCTCGCTCGGCACCGCCGTCTCCCACGGGTAGCCGTCCGAGAGCCAGTCGTCCGGCTCCTCGGTCTGGCAGCCGGAGCGGATGCGCTGGCGGAAAAGACCGTAGCGGTAGCGAAGACCCATGCCGACGCACGGCACATCCTCCGCCGCGAGCGAATCGAGATAGCATGCCGCGAGACGGCCAAGGCCGCCGTTGCCGAGACCGGGGTCGCGCTCGCATTCGAGCAGCGCGTCCAGATCCTCGCCAAGCTCGGCGAGAATGTCGGCGGTCATGTCGCGGATGCCGAGCTGGATGAGATAGTTTTCGAGCAGCCGCCCGACGAGAAATTCCATCGAGAAGTAATAGACGATCTTTTCTCCGGCGGCGGCGCGGCGGCGCAGCGTTTCGGCGCGCACGCCCGAGCAGCACTCGCGGATCATCGCCGCGAGCGCGGTATAGCGCTCCATGCGCGAGCACTCGGCAAACGGCTTCGAGCAGTTTTCGGCGATGCTTTCCAGATATTCTCTCTTAAACTCTTCTCTTCCGGGCATGCGTCGTTTCTCCTATGTATTTGATGAGCGTCCCGCCGAGCGGCGGCACGGTGAGCACGAGCGATTGATCGCGCCCGTGCGAGGGAACTTTCTTCGTATGCAGACGGCGCGGGTTCGTCTTTCCGCTGCCGCCGAAGCGCGTATCGTCCGAGCAGAGAATTTCCTGCCACGCGCCCGAAAGCGGCACGCCGAGCCGGAAGCTCTCGTGCGATTCGGGGCGGAAATTCAGTACGCACAGTATCGCGGAGCCGTCCTTCGCTTTGCGGACGAATGAGAGAATGCCCTGCTCGTTGTTGTCCGCATCGATCCAGTCAAAGCCGTCCCAGCTGTTGTCGATCTCCCAGAGCGCCTTCTCCGCACGGTAGACATGGTTCAGCTCCCGGATGAAGGCCTGTACGCCCGCGTGCGTCGCGTTCTGCAGAAGGAACCATTCAAGCTCCTCGTAGTCGCGCCATTCGATGAACTGCGCAAACTCGTTGCCCATGAAGCTGAGCATCCCACCGGGGTGGCACACCGCATACAGCGGCAGCAGCCGCGCGCCCGCAAACTGCCGCCACCAGTCGCCCGGCATCCGCCCGATGAGCGAGCGCTTGCCGTGTACGACCTCGTCGTGGCTGAGCGGGAGAACGTAATTCTCGCTGAAGGCGTACATCATCGAGAACGTCAATAGACCGTGGTTATATTTGCGCCCGTCGAAGTCGATGGACATATACCGGAGCGTGTCGTTCATCCAGCCCATGTCCCATTTATAATGGAAGCCGAGCCCGCCCTTCTCCGGCGGATACGTCACGAGCGGCCAGGCTGAGCTCTCCTCGGCATACGTTGCCGCACCGGGGACGCGCTTTCCGATGACGCTGTTGAGCGTCTGCAAAAAGGCGACCGCCGCAAGATCCTCCTCGCCGCCGCGCTCGTTATACTTTTTGCGCGCAGGATCGTCCACGCCGAAGTTGAGGTACAGCATGCTGCTCACGCCGTCGACGCGCAGCGCGTCGGCGTGGTACTCCTCCAGCCAGAAGAGCGCAGAGCTTATGAGGAACGAGCGCACCTCGTTGCGCGCGTAGTTGAATTTATAGGTACCCCAGCCGGGCATGTCGCCGGATTCGTAGAGCGGCGTGCCGTCGAACCGGCCAAGGCCGTGCGCGTCGCGGCAGAAATGCCCCGGCACCCAGTCGAGAATGACGCCGATCCCGGCGCGGTGGCACTCGTCGATGAGGTGCATCAGCCCCTCCGGCTCGCCGAAGCGGGACGTCGCGGCAAAAAAGCCCGTTGCCTGATAGCCCCAGCTGCCGTCGAACGGGTGCTCCGTCACGGGCAGAAGCTCGAGATGGGTGTAGCCCATGTCCTTAATGTACGGCACGAGCGTATCGGCGAGCTCGTACCACGTATAAAAGCTCCCGTCCGGGTGCCGCCGCCACGAACCGGCATGGACTTCGTATATGTTCCGCGGCCCGCCGAGCGCGCGGCGGCTCGCCATCCATTCGCCGTCCGTCCAGTTATAGGAGAGCGTGTGGATGCGCGAAGCGGTACCGGGGCGCACCTCGGCCGCAAGGGCGAAGGGGTCGGCCTTCCAGACAACGGAGCCGTCCGCGCCCTCGATGATGTATTTATAGAGCTGCCCCGCGCACGCGCCCGGCACAAAGCCGCGCCATACGCCGAAATCGCCGCGGCTGAGCCAATGTGCGCCGTCGTTCCACGAGCAGAAATCGCCCGTCACGCGAACGCTTCGCGCGTTCGGCGCCCATACGGAAAACGATACGCCGCCGGGCTCCGCGTGCGCGCCGAAGAGCTTCTGCGCGTCGAAATTTGCGCCGTCGATCCATGCCTGCTCCGGGCGGTATGTATCCAAGGAGAAAGCCCCCCTCTATATACTTATCTTATAATCGAAGTATAGCATACTCGCTGGCCGGTGAAAAGAGCCTGCAAAAGATTTTACCACGTCCCGGAGGTTTACAGAAAGCGAAAAATGTAGTATCGTATATATGTAAAACTATACGTCAAGGAGAGCAGCCCATGAGAAGAAGCACAAAGAGACTCGCTGCCGCCGTATTGATTGCGGCGCTCGGCATCCTTTCCGCGTGCGGAGCGCCCGCAGCGCCCCTTCCCACGAGCGAGCCCACCGCCGCGCCGACGCTGACGCCGGAGCCGACCGAGGCTCCCACGCCCACGCCGACCGCGTCGCCGACGCCCGCCCCGACGCCGACGGCAACACCCGAACCGACGGCGGAGCCCACCCCGGCGG
>CAVIVK010000248.1:0-3773 GCA_963645975.1 Bifidobacteriaceae bacterium
ATCCTCGGCAGCTTCATGCGCTCTCGCGGTGAAGCCGTGGAGGATGTGCCCGCGGAACCGGAGACGGTTGCGGACGAGGCAGAACTCGCGTCGGAAGAATGACGGAGATTTCCCCGCTCTCCGTATCGGAGATTACGGAGCATATCCGCGCTATCGTGGAAAGTGACGGCGCGCTGCGCCGCGTTTATGTCCGCGGTGAGCTTTCCAACTATAAGATTTATCCCTCTGGCCATCACTATTTCACGCTTAAAGACGCCGGTGCGTCGATGCGCTGCGTTATGTTTCGCGCCGATGCTTCCCGGCTGCGCTTTCGGCTGGAAAACGGTATGGCCGTGATCTGCGCCGGGCGCGTTGCTGTCTACCCGCGGGATGGAGCATATCAGCTCTATGTCTCTGCCGTGCAGCCGGAAGGTCTGGGCGATCTCCACGCGGCGTATGAACAGCTCAAAGCAAAGCTTCTCGCCGAAGGCCTGTTCGCGCAGGAGCATAAAAAGCCGATTCCTGCCATGCCGGAGAAAATTGCGCTTATCACCTCCGGCGCCGGCGCTGCTGTGCAGGATATGATCCGTATTCTTGGAAAACGCTGGCCGCTTACGAAAGTGCTTGTCATGCCGGTGCGCGTACAGGGGACAGAAGCCCCGGCGGAAATTGCGGGAGCGATCCGGTACGCAAATCGGTGGAACGTGGCGGATCTTATTATTACCGGCCGCGGCGGCGGCTCCATCGAAGATCTCTGGGCATTCAACGATGAGCGTGTTGCCCGCGCGATATTTGCTTCCGAGATTCCGGTCATCTCCGCCGTTGGACACGAGCCGGATGTGACCATTGCCGATTTTGTCGCCGATGTTCGCGCGGCAACGCCCTCGAACGGCGCAGAGATCGCGGTGCCGGAGCAGGCAGATGTTCGCGCGTTGCTTCTCTCGCTCGAAAACCGGCTCGGTCAGGCGGAAAAAAAGCAGCTCGACGGACTTTCTTCTCGATTGAACGAACTCTCTATGCGCCCGGTTATGCAGAGCCCGACGGGATTCCTTCAAAACCGGCGACTGGATGTTGACCGCCTTTCCGAGCGTTTAAACGCGGCGGAAAAGCATCTTCTGCTCGCAAAACGGCAGGAGTATGTCCGACTCGTATCCTCGCTCGAAGCGATGAGCCCGCTGAAAGTTCTCTCGCGCGGCTTTTCCGTTACGACCGATCAAAACGGCACCATTCTCAGGAATGCCAAAGCTGTCGCGCCCGGCGACAGCGTCCATATACGGCTCGAACACGGTGCGCTGGACTGCCGTGTTGAGCGTCAATCGGAGGTACAAGGATGAAAAAGCTATATCGCATTATGGCGTTTGCTCTCGCAGCAGCGGCTCTTTGCTTTTCTCTGACGGGCTGCGGCATCTCCGACTTTTTCACGAATCGGGGCAACAAGACACCGGACGATGCAAACGCTTCGCCCTCTGCAACCGCGACGGCTGCATCGGAAGAAGCAACGCCGTCGCCGGAAACTTCTGCTACGCCGGAGGCGACGAAGGAGCCGGTAAAGGTGGAGATATTCTATGAAAACGAAGCGGTGACCGCTTTGAGCTTCCAGACCTCCACGGTTATTCGCCTGCAGGCGGTCACGAGCGACGGCTCAACGGGAGGCATCTGGACGTCCAGCGACGCGTCCTCTGCCAGCGTAGATGAAAACGGCATCGTCACCTGCTGGAAGGTCGGCAACCCCAAAATCACCTATACCATCGGCGACGCCTCTGCATCGCTTACGCTCACCGTGACGGAACCGACGATCAAGATCTGCTTCGGCGGCACGGAAAAAACCGATATCAGCCTCAGCGGTCAATGGGGATATGAAATTCAGCTTACCGCCGTTGTAACGCCGGAGGGAAGCGAAGTTACCTGGTCGTCGGACGATCCGGCCATTGCGACCGTATCGGAGACTGGCCTTGTTACCGGCAAGAAAATGGGCTACACAAATATTGTCTGCAAGTCTGGCACCGCCAAAGCTGTTTGCATTGTCCGCGTGACGGATAACCCGCCTGCGGCGGCAGCCGCCGCGGCACAGGCGACGCCGGACCCGAACGATAAAACGCCGCGCGTTGTCATTACGTGCTTCGGCCTGCCGAATTCCGACTTTACGATCTCCGTTGGTCAGTCGGTCGATCTCAACTGCACGATGTACAACATCGATCCCAGCACGAACAAGGAAACATGGACCATCGCCGATACTGCCATTGCCACGGTCAATGAAGATGGCGTGGTTACCGGCGTGAAAGAAGGCACGACCAAAGTGGTCTGTACTGTCGGTGACGTGAAATGCGAAACCATCGTCCGCGTTACAGATAAGAAGAGCTGAGAACAGAGGAAACACCATGGCAGAACGCAAAAATGCAAAACCGAAAACCTTCGAGCAGATGCTTGCCCGGCTGGACGAGATCGTCCGTGCCCTCGAAAAAGGCGATGCTCCGCTTGAAGAATCTCTTTCTCTTTATACCGAGGGCGCGGAGCTGATCCGCACCTGTACGAAGCAGCTCAATGAGGCGGAGCAGACTGTTGTGCGCCTGCAAAAGGGCGCGGACGGTGCGCCGGTCGAAACATCTTTTGCATCGGAGACGGAATGAGCATGGATCATTTCAGCGAATACAAAGCCATTCAAAACGAGATTAATACAGCGCTGGAAGCGTGTTTTTCGGAGGCTTGCCCGCAGAAAGAGCTTCTGGACGCCATGCGTTACTCTCTTCTTGCCGGAGGAAAACGTATCCGCCCGCTGCTTCTTATGAAATTCTGCGAGATTTCCGGCGGAAACCGCGCGGCGGCGCTTCCCGCCGCCTGCGGTATCGAGATGCTGCATACCTACTCGCTTATCCACGACGATCTCCCGTGCATGGATAACGACGATCTCCGCCGCGGAAAGCCCACGTGCCACAAAGCCTTTGGCGAAACCAACGCCGTTCTCGCCGGTGACGCGCTGCAGTCGGCGGCGTATTACTCCGTTCTATCCGCGCCGGTCGCACCGGAGCGCACAGCGGCTATGGCGAAAACGCTCGCCTACGCCGCCGCCGAGCAGGGTATGTGCGGCGGACAGTATCTGGATACGAGCAAGGAAGGCCTCCCGGTTACGGAAGAAGAGCTTTATGAGATCCACCGCCTGAAAACCGGAGCGCTGCTTCGCGCGGCGTGCGTTATGGGCGTTCAATGTGCCGGTGGCACGCCGGAGCAGATATCGGCGGCAGAGGCGTTTGCCATGAACCTCGGCCTGGCTTTTCAGATCCGCGACGATGTACTCGACACGATTTCTACGGAAGCTGAGCTGGGCAAGCCGATCGGGTCGGACGCCGCGGAGAAAAAGACGACGTTCGTGTCTCTTCTCGGCATTGAAGAATGCGGCCGTCTCGTGCATTTCCATACCGAAAAGGCAAAAAAAGCCATTGCCGGACATTTTGCCGATACGGAGTTCCTCTGCTGGCTGGCTGATCTTCTGGCAGACCGCAGAAAATGAATATTTCCCGGAAAAACTGTGAATATTTTTTGTCAAAACACCCTTTGCACTTGTAAAGGGTGTTTGTTTTTGTTATTATATTTAAGTTAACAGTATGAGGGGAAGCATTTGTGTTGAACCAGAAAGAAAAAGGTATTTTATATAGAATAAACAGCAACGCGGATCTCCGTGCCGTGCCCGAACGGGATATCCCGGAGCTTTGCCGGGATATCCGTGAATTTCTCGTGGAAAACGTTTCGCACACCGGCGGTCATCTTGCCTCAAATCTCGGCAGTGTGGAGCTCACGGT
>CAVIVK010000249.1:0-11844 GCA_963645975.1 Bifidobacteriaceae bacterium
GCGGGCAGGCAATATCGTGCACTACGGCGGCGAGCTCCAAAATTTCCTGCGTGTGCTTGTCCAGCCCTTCCAGCTCTCCAATCGTTTTCGCCAACGCCCAGACCTTGAGAAAATGGTCAATGTCGTGGAGGTTGCCGTTAGAGAACGTAATCATTTTTTCGATGGCGTCTGAAACGATCATTTTATCTCCCTTCTTTATAATGCGGTTCCCTTCTTCGGCACAAAAAGCTTTTGCATATCGGCATGCTCCAGCGCCAGAAGCTTGACCTTTCGGTCAATACCGCCGGCGTAGCCCGTGAGACTGCCGCTTGTCCCAACAACCCGGTGGCAGGGAATCATCAGCGAGATCGGGTTGTGGCCGACCGCGCCGCCGACCGCCTGCGCGGACATGGTTTGAACGCCCTGCCGCCGGGCGGCCTCGGCGGCGATCGCACCATAGGTCATTGTCTGGCCGTAGGGGATCGTCAGCATGATGTCGCAGACCAGCTTTCGAAACGGCGTGGAGTCATAGCGCAGGGGAGGGAGGAACCCCGGTTCGCGCCCGGAAAAGTATATATCCAGCCAGCGCCGCGCCTCGGCAAACAATGGATGCTCCTGCCGCAGCGTATCCCGCGGCAAAATGTTCCCGAAGTATTTCTGGCCGTTGAACCAAAGCCCGGTGATTGCCTCACCGTCGCAGGATAGCGTGATTGTGCCGAGGGGAGAATCGTATTCGGTGGTGTAAATCATATCGTGTGCTCCTTTTCTTTATCGCTTTCCGGCGTCCTTTTGCCGCAGATAGGAAAGCTCGGTTTCCCCGTAAGCAAAAACCATTTCCGTCGCCTTCTTGCATTTTCAATAAATCAGGATATAATTATATCGCAATATGGCAAGCTCGGCTATCATAAAATAGCCGAAAAATATCACGATCACGCCCTAATGAGGGATGCAGCCATGGAGAAGGAAACATACATTAATTCGGTCAATCTCAACGGGGAAACAGACTTTCTGTATCTTGTGCTGAACGTTGTCAACGAAAACAGCTACCCGCGCAACCCCGGCTTTCAGGTCATGCATTGGCACGATGGTTTGCAGTTTATCTATGTGCTGTCTGGGGATATCGAGGTGGTAACGCTCGAAACGAGTCTTTTACTGCGCGCGGGCGATGGCATTTTTATCAACAGAAACGTTGCACATATGGTGCGGAGCAACGGCTCCTGTCATTATAACAGCTTTCTCTTCTCGGACTATTTCCTGAAATTCTATGCCGGAAGCCCGGCTGGCCACTTCGGAAAGTGCTTCAGCGCGAAAAAGGGAAAATCACCGGGACAATACCGGAAACAGGAAAAGGGATCCCCAGCATCTGCACGAAGCGGATGCCGGGGACTGTGCGCCTTGCTGGTGCGGGCGGAGCAGGGCCCCGCCCCTACAGGGAATAAAAGCGGTCAAGCTCCCACTTTTTCGGATTGTCGTCGATGTACTGCCATATATTCCGAAAATCATCTTCATTTCGTACTACATGATCGTAAAACGACCGTTGCCATAACACGTTTCCCGGCGTATGCATTTCTGCATTAACCAATTTTGTAGTGACCGATTTCCATGTGCAAACGATATCAGATATTGTAGGGGCGGGGCTCTGCTCCGCCTTGTAAATGGAAAGCAGCACATGAACATGGTTCGGCATGATTACATGACGTTCGAGCCTTATAGGGTAACGTTCTTCCAGAAGCAAAAGCTGTTTTTTGCAAATTTGGCCGATGCTTGAGAGAATGATACGTTCTTCGTGAACCGTGGAGAGAATCTGTTGCCGGTTTTTGGTGCAAACTGTCAGGAAGTAAGCACCGGGCAGGGAATAGTCAAACTCGCGCAGCCGCATATTGTGGCGTATTTTCCAATTGTCCCGCACGGTATTCACCGTCCTAATCTATCCTGTTGATTGCAGGGATAAGTATAGCATGTCAATGATCGGATATATTTTTATTCTGATCGATATAACCTGTACTCCGTGTTGTTAGCATAGCAATAAATTTTTATCGTGTTCATTCCAACAACAGATAATTTAAACTGAGACTCCGCCGATATCTGTTTTTCTCCGAGAGACAAAATGCCATCAGAGATATAAATATTCCCATAGTTATACTTAGTTTGCGGCAAGTCCCAACGGAATATATACGAATCATCTGCACTAGTTACCTTGAAATAGTGTGAATCCCCTTTCCATTCACCTTCAAGAAAGGGACCAGCAATTGACATAGAGTATACAAGCAGGTCTTTTGCATCAGAGAAAAAGAATAGTTTTTTTAGCCTTTCAACTGCATTGTATGGTGGATCATCACTTCTGCATTGAAGCAAAAATAGGTAGTCGTCGCTTTGGGAATAGTGATTAGTTTTTTCAAAAAACCATTTTGCCGTTGAATAAAAACCCTTACGATAGTTTCGTACACCTTCGGTATATATCTCTGAATAAAGCCTATCCCATGCACGCTGCGGGATGTCGTAATTTGAATCGGAAAATCCTAAATAAGCCTGATACATATTGCCATTATTCATCCACACCCCGGCATCTATATACTTCATATATTCCGGAGCTAATGTATCTGAGAATAACAGATTATCAAAGCACCTCCTGGCAAGAATATAATCACCCGATTTTTCAGCATTTTTTCCTACCACAAGATTTGTAAATAGATACCCTAATAGAATAACTGGTAAGACAATATAAATTGCCTTTTTTGCACTTTTCTTTGGCGCGGATTTTGTGCTTTCATCTGGAACTATATCGTTAGATGCGTTTTCCTCCACTCGATTGTCCTGAGTTGGTTGGTTGTCTTTCTCTGTTTTATCAAGAGCTTTTGTCGTTCCACAGTAAGAACAGAATGCGCTGTTCTTCGGAATCTGACTATCGCATTGGGCGCAAGGCGTGTCCGCTTCAATGCTAACCTTTTCTCCGCAAAAAGAGCAAAAACTGCTGTTCTGCTTCAATTGCTGACCGCATTTTCTGCAAAAACGAATTGGCAAAGGAATGTCTTTAACAATTTGTGAGGCTCCGCACCGATTGCAGAATGTATCACCCTCTGTTAGTTCGGCACCACAAGCAATGCAAGAAATTGATGTTGTGGGGATAGAAACATCGTTTTCGCGTCTGTCAGAAGACGAATTTGTGCTTGCCTTTTTTATCCCCTTATCTCGAATTGTTAGCTCTCCTTCTAAGAGCAGGTTCTTTTTCTTAAGTACCTTTCTGGCAATGGCAATATACAGGCTTGTCCAGATAAAAATTGGGGCAATTTTCCCCGCAGCTTCAGGAGTCCCGGCCAAAAGTGCGCATAAAATATGTATGCCAATGCCTTCAAGAATGAAAGTAACGTTGAGCTTTTTGGCGGTAATACTGGTTTTTCGGAGTGACATGAATAAGACTGGAAAAATGCCGTATATCACTCCAGTAACTATAAAAGCCAGAAACGATGCGACAAAATCATAAGTATCATAAGTGTTCATCTGACTTAATCCGTCTCCCTTTATGTTTTTTGGGGGATACGCCTAAGAGAATACTATCATATACCAAGAAAAAGCGCAAGAAAGCAAACCTTGGCGGCTTATGAAATATAAAACGAGGGCGGCATCGAATTCCGATGCCGCCCCTTTGTGGGCTGTTTAATAATTAGCACATTATTAGTACATTCCACCCATGTCCGGCGCGGCGGGAGCCGGCGCGGGGGGTTCGGGGATGTTGACGACCATCGCCTCGGTGGTGAGGACGGTGGAGGCGACGGAAGCGGCGTTCTCCAGCGCGCTGCGGCAGACCTTGGTCGGATCGACGATACCGGCGGCGATCATATCGCAGTACTCTTCCTTCGCGGCGTCGAAGCCGTAGCCGGGGATCTCGGAGCCGCGGACCTGATTGAGAATCACGGCGCCCTCGAGACCGGCGTTCGCGGCGATCTGCATCAGCGGAGCCTGCAGAGCCTTGGCGATGATGGCAGCGCCCGTCTTTTCGTCGCCCTCGAGCTCGGTGACAACCTTCTCGGCAGCGAGACCGGCCTGCACGTAAGCTGTGCCGCCGCCGGCGACAATGCCTTCCTCCACGGCGGCCTTCGTCGCGTTGAGAGCGTCCTCGACGCGGAGCTTCTTCTCCTTCATTTCGGCCTCGGTAGCCGCGCCGACCTTGATGACGGCAACGCCGCCGCTCAGACGGGCCAGGCGCTCCATGAGCTTCTCGCGGTCGTAATCGGAGGTGGAAACCTCGTACTGGTTCTTGATCTGCGCCACGCGGTCGGCGATGGCTTCCTTCGTGCCGGCGCCGCCGACGATGATGGTGTTCTCCTTGGAGACCTTGACCTGACGCGCACGGCCGAGCATATCGAACGTGGCATCCTTGAGCTCCATGCCGTAGTCGCCGGAGACGACCTGGCCGCCGGTCAGAACAGCGATATCCTGCATGGTTTCCTTGCGGCGGTCGCCGAAGGCCGGAGCCTTGACGCACACGCAGGTGAACGTGCCGCGCAGCTTGTTGAGCAGGATGGTGGCGAGCGCTTCGCCCTCGACCTCGTCGGCGATGATGACGAGCTTTTTGCCGGCCTTCACGATCTGCTCGAGCAGGGGCAGAATCTCCTGAATGTTGGAGATCTTCTTATCGGTGATGAGAATGTAAGCGTCGTCGATGACGGCTTCCATCTTCTCGGAATCGGTGACCATGTAGGGGGAGACGTAGCCGCGGTCGAACTGCATGCCCTCGACGACCTCGGAGTAGGTCTGCGCGGTCTTGGACTCTTCCACGGTGATGACGCCGTTCTGGCCAACCTTTTCCATGGCCTCGGCGATCAGGGTGCCGATCTGCTCGTCGCCGGAGGAAATGGTGCCGACGCGGGCGATGTCCTTCGTGCCGCTCACGGGCTGGGACGCGGTTTTGATCTCGCTGACGGCGGCTTCGGTCGCCTTGGCGATGCCGCGGCGGAGAACCATCGGGTTCGCGCCGGCGGCGAGGTTCTTCAGACCCTCGCGGATGATGGCCTGGGCGAGAACGGTTGCGCTCGTGGTGCCGTCGCCGGCGACGTCGTTCGTCTTGGTGGCGACTTCGCGGATGAGCTGCGCGCCCATGTTCTCGGCGGGATCGGCCAGTTCGATTTCCTTGGCGATGGTCACGCCGTCATTGGTGATGAGCGGGGTGCCGAATTTCTTATCGAGAACAACGTTGCGGCCCTTGGGTCCGAGCGTGATCTTCACGGTGTCGGCGAGCTTGTCAACGCCGGTCTGCAGAGCTTTGCGGGCTTCCGCGCCATAAACCAGATTCTTAGCCATAATATATTCGTCCTCCTGAAATTACTCTACGATCGCCAGAATGTCGCTCTGACGGACGATGGTATATTCCTCGCCCTCGAGCTTGACGCTGGTTCCGGTGTACTTGCCGGCGATGACCTTGTCGCCCGCTTTGACTTCCATCTTCACTTCGTTGCCGTCCACCATTCCGCCGGGGCCGACGACGATAACTTCATAAACTTCCGGCTTCTCCTGCGCCGCGCTCGTGAGGATGATGCCGCCCTTGGTCTTCTCCTCGGCTTCCGTCCGCTTGAGGACAACGCGATCCGCCAACGGTTTGAGATTCATGGTTTTTGCCTCCTATGATCATTTTATTTTTTTTGTTTTCGTTCGTTTAGCACTCAACGGCTCCGAGTGCTAACCTGTGACTATAAAATAGCACACGCCCTCCGCAAATGCAAGAGGGAATGTGCTGTTTTAAAAAATAATTCACATATTGCCGGAGACAGAATATCAAAGGTACATATAAAGCTGACAGGGAATCATGCCGTTATAGAGTCTCCGCCGCCGGTCGGCGCGTTTGCCGTAGACGTTTTCAAAGTTTTCCAGCGAGGAGATCACATAGGTTTTCCAGTTTTCCGCCTCGCGCATCGTTTTGCCGAAGGCGCGCATGAGCTCTACCGCCGCTTCCTTTTCGAGCAGACGCTCGCCGTAAGGCGGGTTGGTGCAGAGCGTGCCGTTTTCCGTCCGGCGGGAGAAGTCTCTCGCATCGGCCACGGAGAAGTCAATGTATTTCTCCACACCGGCGCGGCGGGCGTTCTCGCGCGCGAGCGCCACGGCGCGCGGGTCGATATCGGAAGCGAAGATGTGATATTCGCCGCTGTATTCGCGGCTGCGCGCGCTATTCCGCTCCGCCTGCCAGATACCGCGGGGCAGGCAGCGCCACGTTTCGGCGGCGAAATCACGCCCGATGCCGGGCGCACGGTTGAGCGCCGCGAGCGCGGCTTCGATGGCAATCGTGCCGCTGCCGCAGAAGGGGTCGCAGAAATCGCCGCGGCCGCGGTAGCGGGCGATATCCACGATGGCGGCGGCGAGCGTTTCGCGCAGCGGCGCTGCGACCTGCGCCGGGCGGTAGCCGCGCTTATGAAGCCCGGTGCCGCTCGTGTCGATGTAGAGCGCGGCCTCATCCTTCATGATGGCGAACTGGATGGGGAAGCTCTCGCCCTCTTCGGAAAACCACGAGAGACCGTACACGCTTTTTAGCCGCTCGACGACGGCCTTTTTCACGATCTTCTGGCAGTCCGGCACGGAGTGGAGCGCGCTCTCGAGCGCCCAGCCCTTGACGGGAAACGCGCCGTCCGCAGGGATGAAATTCTCCCACGGCAGGGCGCGCACGCCCTCGAAGAGCTCATCAAAGCTGCGCGCCGGGAACCGGCCGAGGACGATCAGAATGCGCTCGGCAAAGCGCGAGCGGATGTTCGCGCGGGCCACGGCGCTCTCGTCGCCGGTGAAGTATACGCGCCCGTTTTCCGGCGCGACGTTTTCCATATCCATATGGCGCAGCTCGTTGCCGAGCGGGCCTTCCAGCCCGAACAGACACGGCGCGCAGAGAGTGAGCTTCATGTTGTTTCCTCCGGTATTTTCTTATCGGAAAGATACTACCCTGTTTCGCGTCAAATTGCAAGTAATCAAGTAATAAAGATGCCCCACCGTTTCGCTGTTTCCGGCGGGGCAAAAAGAGAGGATGAGAAAATGTATGGGGATTACTTGCTCGCGGCGGCCTCGATCTCTTCCTTGACCTGTTCGGCGGTCATGACGCGGCCGAACATTTCCGCCCAGAGATCAAACATGGCGCTGTTCCAGTCGTCCGCGGTGCGGCCGCAATGGTCGTAGGAGCTGATGCAGTCTGCCACGGCGACGACGTTGTAGTCTTTGTGATACGCCTCGCGGATGGTGCTGTCCACGCACCAGTTCGTCACGGTGCCGCAGATGATAAGAGTGCGAATGCGATTCTTCTTCAGCCACGTTTCGAGCTCTGTGTGGGAGAAGCAGGAGTACGTATACTTCAGGAATACGGTCTCGCCCTCAATGGGCGCAAGCGCCGGATCAATCTGGCACTCCGGGGAGCCGGGCTTGAATTTGCAGTCGCCATCCTCGGTGAGAAGACCGCGCTGCTTATTGCGGAACCAGTAATGATCGTTGTGGAAATCTACGTCCTGCGCGAAGATGGACAGGAATACAGGGATGCCCTGTTCATTGCAGAATTTCTTGAGCGCGGCGACGGTGGGGAGCTGCTCTTTGGACTGCGGTGTGAAGAGCGGGCCGTCGGGCTGTGTGAAGCCGGTCTGCATATCGATGATCAGCAGAGCCGTCTCCTCCGGGTGGATCGTAAAGGGAGCGTCCCACTCCCAATATCTTGCCATGATGCTTTTCCTCCGTTGTATATCGGTTTGCTTATTTTATTAATAGGTAGGGCGAGACTGTGTGTTTAGGCCTGCTGCAGCAGGTTTTCCAAAATTGTATCGCACGGATAAAAGTCAAAGTTGTAGTTGATTGCGAGCAGCTTCATGCCCTGCCGGTGCTCCGCCTCGGTGGTGGAGTTCACGCCGTCGTCCGCTACGGCGACGCGGTAGCCGCGGTAAAATGCTTCGATTGCGGTCTGCGCCACGCACACGTCCGAGCGCCAGCCCGTCATGATGATGGTGTTGATCTGCATCTGGCGGAGCGTTTTGTCGAGCGTCGTGTTGACGAAGGCATTGAACCGGTTTTTGTAGATGACGCTGTCGCCCGGTTCGGGCTTTACCTCGTCGATGATCTGCGCGCCGTAGGAGCCGGCCATCATATGGTTGTTCCAGAGCTGCAGCTCCGGATCGTCCTTATAGTGCCGGTCGCAGACGTAAATGACCGGAACCCCCATCCGCCGCGCTGCGGCGAAGAGCTTTTTGAGCTGCGGGAGAATGAGGTGGATACGTCCGCAGGCAAGCGCGCCGCCTTCCAGCACATCATTTTGCAGATCGATCGTGACGATTGCCGGGCGGCAGACATCCGGTCGGGAGAAAAGCTGCGCTGCAGCGTCAATGTCCTCCGGCAGAAGAGACTGCAAAAGCATCTGTGCGCGCTTATACTCTTCCAGAACGCGATCCACCTCCGCCTGCTGGCGGATCATGGCTTTCTGCACGTCCTCCGTGGGCGCATCCAAAAGCGCTGCGATCTCCGTCAGGGGAAATTTCATTTCACGAAAGTAGCGGATCTGCTGCAAGCGGGCAATGTCCGATTCCGAATACATCCGGTAACCGGCTTTTGTGCGCTCCGGCTCCGGCATAAGACCGCAGCTTTCGTAGTGCCGGATGGCCTTTACGCTCAGTCCCGTAAGGGATGCCGCTTTTTTGATCGTGATCATGCAGCGCCGCTCCTTTCGTTAGAGAAGCGGGAGCATCCCGAAGAATGCTCCCGCGGGAGGCACGGCCCGCCGGGGGCCAATGGAATTATTTCTTGACGACCTTGTTGAAGATGATCTTCACAACAAACGCCACGATGACGCAGTTGACGGACGGCAGGAAGAAGTTGATATAGGTGCTGGCAAAGCCGAGAATCCAGGCCACAAAGCCGCCGACGTCTGCCTGCGGCAGGGACTCGAGATCGGTGTAGCCGTGGTTGTACTTGGTGAGATAGTCCGCGAGAACGATGCCCACGATGGGAGGCACGGTGGCGGCGAGGAAGTTGATATAGCTGCCGAAGAGGTTGTAGAAACCGATGCAGCCGAGAATGGTGCCGAGCAGGCCGAACACGAGCGTCAGCTTGTCGCGGGGAACCTTGATGACGGAGCTCAGGCTCATGGAGCCGGAGTAAACGCAGCCCTGCGCGGTGGACCAGATGTTGAGCACCATGACGAGGAACGCGGGCGCGAGCAGACCCTGCAGCGCGAGAACGCCCATGATGTCGGGATCGTTGTACACAACGGAGCCGATGGCGCCGAAGAACACCATGAAGGAGTTGCCGACCATGATCGTGATGATCATGGCAATGACCGAGGATTTTGCATTTTTGGCAAAGCGCATAATGTCGGGCGTGAACATGACCGAGCCGACGGCGTAGGAACCGACGCCGAGAGAGACGGCCTTCGCGAAGGTGAGAGTATCTTCCTTGACGATGGCGTTGATGCCGGCGACGCCGCCGACGTCATGGAACGCCTTGATGATGGAGATGAAGCCGAAGATGAGAACGATGGGCACGGCGATGTTGGCGAGAGTGTTCATCCACTTGGTGCCCTTGGAGGCGGTGATGGTCATGCCGATACCGGCGAGAATGCAGACAACGATCGTCGGCATCCAGGAGAACAGACGGTGTGCGGAGTCGCCGATGAGGTAAGCGTCGATGGAGAACCAGCCGATGGTGGTGACGGCCACGATCAGTACCGGAACCCATGTGCCGACTTTGCCGAAGCTATAGCGGGCCATGAGACCGAAGTTCAGGCCGCTCTTGGCGGCGATGACGCCCATGATGCAGGAGAGAACGGTGAGAATGGCGCTGGATACCAGAACGGCCCAGACCATGTGGTTGAAGGAAAGACCGACGCCAATCGAGCTGCCGGCCTGCATGCTCGTTACGACGAACACATAGCCGAGAGAGATGACGAGCACGGAAAGGAAGGACTTGCGTGCGGTCGAAGGAACGGCAGTTTTACTGTATTCATCCGCGGTGGTTTCTACAGTAACATTCTTTTTTTCTTCCATTGCGAAGATAACCCCTTTCGTTTCGTTCAACCGTTGGTTTCAACGTCAAACAAGGGCCCGGGATCCCGTTTATCGACAGGTAACGGCTGACAGTGCGCATGATAGGATAAATCTTAACGAAATGCAAATGCAAAACCTTCCCCCTAGGGGATACTTTACCATAAACGACAATGCGCCGCTATGGACAAATCCACAAAAACCGACGGCAATTTCTTTCCGTGGCTTGCCTTTTTCCGGAAAATCCCTATAATATAACTGTTATGGATATTTTTCTTTTGGACAACGATTATAAATATGCCGCCGAGCAGATGATGCTCATGCTCTTCCCGGAGGAACGCCCGGTATACCCGGCGTCTGCGCTCGAGAGCGAGAACCGGCGCGCTGTTACGCTGCGGCTTAGCCCCGGCAATACGTACACGACGGCCGCGTGCCGGCTCGCCTACGACGGAGCCGAAGCGCGGGGCTATGCACGCATCCGCACCGGTCGGCTGCGCAACGCGCTGGAGCGCCCCCGGCTGGAGCAGCGCATTTTGAAGCTGGCATTTTATCGCGCTGCGATTGCGCTCGGCGTGCCGAAGCCGGAGTGGGGCTGTCTTACTGGTGTGCGCCCGGCCAAGCTCCTCGCAGGGCTCATCCACCGGGATGGCCTGAGCGAGGCGGCCGCCGTGCGGATGCTGACCGATACGTTCGATGTGTCGAGCGAGCGCGCCTCTCTCGCGCTCGCCGCCGAGCGCGCCGCGGCAAAGGCGGAGGCGACGCTCGCACCGGAGGACGTGTGCTTGTACATCGGCATCCCGTATTGCCCGACGCGCTGCGCCTATTGCAGCTTTGTGAGCGTAGACGCGCCAAAGCTTTTAAAAAGCATTCCGGACTATCTGGATGCGCTGGAAAAAGAAATGCGCGCGACGGCCGCGGCGGTGAAAGCCGCCGGGCGGCGCATCGTTGCGGTATACGTCGGCGGCGGCACGCCGACAACGCTCACGGCACCGGAGCTCGACCGGCTGCTTGCAGACACGAAGGCGTGCTTTGATTTATCCGCCTGCCGGGAGTTCACCGTGGAAGCCGGGCGGCCGGACACCGTGACGGAGGAAAAGCTCGCGGTGCTCGTTGCGCACAGGGTAGACCGCGTGAGCGTCAACCCACAGACGATGTCGGACGCGGTGCTCGAGACCATCGGGCGGCACCACACCGTCGCTGAAGTGCGCGAGGCGGTGGCGATGGTGGAAAAATTCCCGCAGCTCGCCTTCAACATGGATCTCATCGCAGGTCTGCCCGGCGACACGCCGGAGACTTTTGCCGAAACGGTGCGCGAGGTGATTGCGCTCGGCGCGGAGAACATTACGGTGCACACGCTCGCGCTCAAAAAGGGCTCGCGCTTTCTCACCGAGGGCACGGCGCTGCCGGACGGAAAAGCCGTCGGGGAGATGCTTGCCGCCGCGCGCGAAAGACTCGAAACAGCGGGGTACGCGCCGTACTACCTTTACCGGCAGAAGTTCATGTCCGGCAGCTTTGAAAACGTTGGCTGGACGAAACCGGGATACGAAAATCTCTACAACATATGCATTATGGAGGAGCTTTGCGGCATTCTCGCCGTGGGTGCGGGCGGTTCTACGAAGCTCACGGCGCCCGGCGGCGTTGTAAAACGCCTCATGGCGCCGAAGTATCCGCGCGAATATATGGATCGCATCGCGCAGACGTGCGCGGAAAAGGACGAGATCGTCCGTTTTTATAATTCCGAACCGAAAGGGACAAACTGAAATGGCCTATTATCTTTCCGAAATCAATGAGCGCTGCCGTGCGGACGCCGCCGGCTTCATCGCCGAGTGCGACCGCGTTTACGCCGGCCGGCTGGAGCTCGCCGCTGACCGCATTATGG
>CAVIVK010000250.1:0-2405 GCA_963645975.1 Bifidobacteriaceae bacterium
TGGCGACGGCGGGCTGCCGCCCGCCGAGACAAAAAGGGCAAAAAGCACCGAAAAGACTGGCTGTCCGACGTGCGGGCCCTTGTTAATCGACGCTTATCTTGCCGGAACGATCTCCAGCCAGTAGCCGTCCGGGTCCTGAATGAAGTAGATACCCATGGCGGCGTTTTCAAAGCAGATGCAGCCCATTTCGCTGTGGAGCGCGTGTGCCGCGGCAAAGTCGTCCACGCGAAATGCCAGATGGAACTCCTCCTCGCCGATGTCGTAGGCCTGGGGATGATCGCGCAGCCACGTGAGCTCGAGTTCAAAATCTGTCGTATCGTTGCCGACGTACACGATGATATACGAGCCGTCGGCGGCTTCCTTGCGCCGTTTTTCGTGCAGGCCGAGCGCCTTTTCGTAAAAGGCAAGCGAGGCGGAAAGGTCGCGGACGTTGTAATTCTCATGGATCATTTGGAATTTCATGGTTCTTCTCCCTTTCAAATTTCAAAGATCTGGCCGGGCGCGGTGATATCCGCGATCTTGTTCCGGTAGGCCTCTGTAACGCTCATGGCCTTGAATTTGGGGATGTATTCGTATTTTTCCCACATGTGCATCGGGAACGCCTTGCGGATATCCGCCGAGCGCATCATGGCGTCAAAGCCCATCCAGTAGTTCGCGCCGAGACGCGGATCAAGCGGGAGAAACGCCGCATCCAGCCGGACGCCGTTGAGCTTGGCAATCTCGGCAAAGTAGCGGTTTTTCATGTCGCGCTCCTCCTCCGGCGTATCGTCCGGCCACGCCCACCAATGGAGATCGCCCGCGTGGTACACAGTCTTTCCGGCATAGTTCACTACGAACGCAACGCCGCAGTCGGTTGAGCCGATGGTGGAAACGCCCATCGCGCCCATCTTCCCGCCTGGAAAAATGCGGCGGCAGTTTGGCCCGGTACGGACAACGGGGGCGTTTTCCCCGGCGGGGACGGTGCGGATATCGTCCGAGAGGATGAACGTATGGCGCGGATGATCGGCAAAGCGGGTAAATATTTCCGGGTTGAAGTGGTCGGAATGGTGGTGGCTTGCGAAAATGCACAGGCGCTTATCGCGCTCTATCTCCGGCAGATCGCCCTCGGCATAGTCAAAAAGGCAGACAATGTCCTCCCATTCCGCAAGAAATGCGCTGTGTTTGATGTATGTAATGCGCATGGTGCGCCTCCCCGTTTTGATTTACATAAATGAAAAAAGTGTTTTTTATGTAAATCAAGTATACGGGCAGTACGGCGCGCGGGCAAGTTACAGTTTTGACTTTTTTCTGTCAGTTTCTGCCAACGTCGGCAGCGAGCATGGAAAGCGCAATGCGCTTTTTCGCCGCGTCCACCTCGATAACGGCAACATCCACCACATCGCCTACGCGGACAACGTCGGAGGCCTTGCGCACGAAGTTATCGGAGAGACGCGAGATGTGTACCAGACCGTCCTGATGTACACCGATATCGACGAACGCGCCGAAATCCACAACATTGCGCACCGTGCCGCGCAGCTTCATGCCGGGCTTTAAATCCTTGAGCTCCAGAATATCGGTGCGCAGCAGCGGCGCAGGCAGCTCGTCGCGCGGGTCGCGGCCGGGCTTCATGAGATCGGACACAATGTCCGAGAGCGTCGGCACGCCAACGCCGCAGTACGCCGCCGCCTTCTCTTCGCCGAGTGTCTTCACGCGCTCGCGCAGCTCTTCCACGCGGTGCGCGCGCACGTCGTCCTCCGTATAACCGCACAGCGCGAGCAGCTTTTCCGCCGCGGCATAGGATTCCGGATGGACGCCGGTGGCGTCCAAAACATTTTTCCCCTGCGTTACGCGCAGGAAGCCCGCGCATTGTTCGAACGCTTTCGGCCCGATGCGCGGCACCTTTTTCAGCGCGGCGCGCGAGGGATACGCCCCGTTTGCTTCGCGGTAAGCCACAATGTTCTTGGCCGCCGTGTCGTTCAGGCCGGCAACATAGGAAAGAAGCGACGCCGACGCCGTGTTGAGATCAGCACCAACGGAGTTTACGCAATCCTCCACCACGCCGCGGAGCGTTTCGTCCAGCCGCGCGGGCGGCATGTCGTGCTGGTACTGGCCGACGCCGATGCTCTTCGGCTCGATCTTTACGAGCTCGGCGAGCGGGTCCTGCAAGCGCCGCGCGATCGAAACCGCGGAGCGGAGCGAGACATCGTAGTCCGGGAACTCCTCCGCGCCGAGCTTGGAGGCCGAATACACGCTCGCCCCCGCCTCGCTCACGACCATGTAGGCAACGCCGGGCAGCGCCTTGAGCATATCGGCGATAAAGATTTCCGACTCCTTGGACGCCGTGCCGTTGCCGATGGCAATGGCGGTAACGCCGTGGCGGCGGATCATGGCAGTAAGCGTTTTGCGCGCCTCGTCCTGCCGGTTGT
>CAVIVK010000251.1:0-3080 GCA_963645975.1 Bifidobacteriaceae bacterium
TCCGTTTTCATTCCTATTTGTGCCGGTGCCGCACCGGCATGGTGATTTTTATGAAAATTTCCATTCTTATGACTGTCATGTCGCTTCTGATCCTTGCCGTGGGCGTTTATGTGCTCGTGCTGCTCATCCGTGCGCTGCGAAAGTATATCCGCTCCGAGCCGGTACGGAAAGAGAAAGCGGCAAGCGCCAAGTCACTCGGCGAGGTATTGAAGCGCCGCCGGACGGAGTGCAGAATGACGCAGGAGTTCGTGGCGGAGGCGCTGGACGTCAGCCGGCAGGCGGTCTTCAAGTGGGAGAGCGGCGCGTCCGACCCAAGCACGGCGAACCTCATTGCGCTTGCAAAGCTCTTCGGCACAACGCCGGAAGAGCTGTTGAAAGAGATTCGACAATAACCATGGATGCTTCCCGCAATTAAGCGGGAGGCATCCATTTTTCATCTGAATTCGTCCTTTGCTGATTTTCTTTGTGGTTTTTCTCCGGATGTCTCCTGCTTTGATCCCGCAGATTGCTGCATTGTGACAAAATGTAAATTTGCCCTTTCCTATCAGGTTTTGAGCGATTATAATAACCACCCGCACAGCCGTTGATTTCTGCGGCTGCTGCCGCAAAATTTCGTCAACAGGATCGTTCATAGATTCCACAGCAGAAAGGAAGCATCGATTTGTGGATATGAAAACAGCAGAAAAAAGGATCTTTCGGGGAGAACTGGCGCTGGCGATAGCCGTACTCATCAACAGTTTCGGCGTTGTGCTGATGCTGTACTCCGGAGCGGGAATCTCCGCCATTTCCAGCGTCCCCTTTGCCTTTTCCGAAGTTTTTCCGGTGTTGACCCTGGGCACATGGACCTACCTCTTTCAAGGTATTCTGGTGCTGAGTCTCATGATACTCCGGCGGCGATTTGTGCCCTCCTACCTTTGCAGCTTTGTGGTGGGTTTCGTGTTTGGAAAGCTGCTGGATGTTCACAAGGCATGGATCGGCCTTCTGCCCACGGGGCTGCCTCTCCAAATTCTCTATTTTGTCGTCAGTTATCTCCTCATCAGCCTTGGCATCGCCCTTTCCAACCGCTGCGGGCTCCCCATCATTCCCACAGATCTGTTCCCCCGGGAATTGGCTCAGATCACCCACGTCTCCTATGCCAAGATCAAGATTGCCTTTGATGTGATCTGTCTTGCCACCACAGCACTTCTGACCCTTGGCTTTCTGGGGCATCTGGACGGCCTCGGCATCGGCACCATTCTCGCTGCCTTCACCACGGGAAAAATGGTGGCACTATTCGGTGATCTGTTGGATCGGCACTTCCGGTTCAAAACCGCCCCCGCGCTGACTCGGCTCCGGGGCGGAGAAACAGAATAACCGCTTCGCCTACAGAGTTTTGTGCCTGCCCTGCATCGCTTCGCGTCTCCGCAGGACGGGCGCGTTGTCTCCATTTATAAATGAGGCGTTCTTCGTCCGGGAAAGCCCGGCGAGGAACGCCCTTTTTATTCTTTATGCAGTGATGGTCTTCCCTTTCTGTATCTCCCGGATATAAAACGGGATGAGCAGCGCCGTGGCGCCGATCCACGCGAGCGGCGAGGAGAAGCACACGCCGGTATAACCAAGCACACGCGAAAGCCCCAGCGCGCCGCCGATGCGCATCACGAGCTCAACAACGCACGCGAGAAACGGCGCGGTGCTGTTGCCCATGCTCTGCACCGTGGAGCGGTAGACGATGAGAAGGCCGAGCACCACGTAAAACGGCGCGACCACCGTGAGATACCCGCCGGCATAGGAGACGATCTCTTCCGTCGGCGCATCGATGAAAAGCGAAACGATCGCCCGCCTCGCGAGCAGCATTACTGCACACATGAAGATATTCGCGCTCTCGATCTGAACGAGGGAGGCACGGACGCCCTCGCGGATGCGGTCGAACCGGTGGGCACCGTAGTTCTGCGCAACGTAACCGGAGATGGCGATTTGATACGCCGTGTTGACGAGAACCGATAGCTGATCGACCTTCGTCGCGGCGGTATACCCCGCCACCGCCGCCGTGCCGAGCTTATTCACGCACGCCTGCACGACAAGCTGCCCGATGCACATCACGGACATCTGAAAGCCCATGAGGAACCCAACGCGAAGATGGCGCGCCGCGGCGATTCTGCTCCCCGTGAAATCTGCCCGGCGGGTGCGGAGCATCGGGTATTTCCGCAGCCCAACAAGCGTGCAGAGCGCCGCCGAGAGGAGCTGGCTGAGCACCGTTGCCCACGCCGCGCCCGCGACACCCATACGAAACGGCACGATGAAGAGGATATCCAGCCCGATGTTGAGCAGCGAGGAGAGCACGAGGAAGACAAGCGGCGTGCGGCTGTCGCCGAGCGCACGCAGCATATAGGAAATGATGTTATAAAATACCGTTGCGCCCGTGCCGAGCAATATCACAAAGAGATAGGCGTAGGCATCGGCAAAGATATCCACCGGCGTCTGCATCCAGCCGAGCACCGGCCGGGCAAGTGCGCACACGATCGGCGTGAGCAGCGCCGTGAACGCTGCCGAGAGCGCCCACGACACCGCAGCGCTCCGGCGCATGCCGGTCTCGTCGCGCGCGCCGCAGCATTGGCCAAGGCATATGCCGAAGCCGCCGGTCAGTCCCTGCACAAAGCAGAGAACGAAATAACTGATAATACCCGTGGAGCCAACGGCAGCCAGCGCGTCCGCGCCGAGCGTTTTGCCAACGATGACTGTGTCAGCAAGCGTATAGAAAAGCTGGAAGAGATTCCCGCCGAGCACCGGCAGCGCATACCGCAGCAGCACGCCGAACGGACGGCCTTCCGTCAACTGTCTTTCCATGCAGAAAGCTCCTTTTGATTTTCGCGCGGATACTATACTCCACGCCGCCGAAATTGAAAAGCGGCAAAATTCACAAGGATGCAAAACCGGCTTTCGCCGCATTTGTGCGGGAAAGCCGGTTTTGCATTGGTATATATAAACGCCCTGCGGCGGTCGTTATTGGTCTGCCGCTTTCGGCTGAGCCGCGGTGGGCAGTTACCTCTTAAACACAGCGCCGGGTCATTCGCGCTTTCCCGTGCTGTGGAGCATGGCTGCAT
>CAVIVK010000252.1:0-2468 GCA_963645975.1 Bifidobacteriaceae bacterium
CATCCAGATAATCCAGCTTGTCCGAGGTGTGCAGCGGCGGGATGTAGACGGAAAAATCGCCGCCCGCGACCTGCTCTGTCGCTTCGGCCAGCTTATGCATGGGTTCCTCATAGACTCGCTGTATCTGGCGGCGGGTGAAGAGCGTCAGACCGCCCGCGACCGCCGACCAGTAGAGAATGGGAACGACGGTCTGCCAGAAGTCGTTCCAGCCGAGCTGGTTCATGCCGACGATGAGGCCGGTGTGGATGCCGCTCATCAAAAGCAGCACACCGAGATACACGAAAAACAGCGACGGCGGGAAGCGGCTGTCTCGGATCTTCGGTACGAACGTGCGCTTTTCCTTCATTTCAGCACCGCCTTGTAGCCGAGACCGCGCACGGTCTTGATCTCAAAACCGTCGCAGCCGGAGAATTTATCGCGCAGCTTCGTGATATATACATCCACCGCCCGCAGACTCGTGTCCGAATCGATGCCCCAGAACTCGTCCATGAGCTGCGCGCGGGAGAAGGTCTTTTTGGGATAGGAGAGAAGCTTATAGAGAATATTGAATTCCCGCGTTGTGACCGGGATCTCTTCGCCGTCGATGGAAGCGGTCAAGCCGTCGGCATCCAGCTCCAGATTGCCGACAACCAGCTTCCGTTCCATTTCAATGTTGGCGCGCCGCAGCAGCGCCCGGACGCGAAGCAGCAGCTCGTCGAGCTGCACGGGCTTTACCATATAGTCGTCAATGCCGAGCTGAAAGCCCCTCTGCTTGGCGGGGAGATCGTCTCTGGCGGACATGAATAGGATCGGGATGTGTTTGTTGACGCGGCGGACGCTCTCGGCAAACTCGAAACCGTCAATGTCCGGCATCATAATATCGGAGATGATAAGATCGTAGAGATTGTTGTACATCTCGTCGTAAGCATCGTTTGCATGCATACAGCCCTTGGCTGCAAAGCCGCCGTCGTTCAGGTAAGTACAGACCGCCTGATTGAGCTTTGCGTCATCTTCAAGAACAAGAATATGGATCATATGGATTCCTTCCTTCGGATTTCTTTCGTGGCGCGGCGAATCATATAGACCGCAATGCCGAGAATGATCACGCAGACCCCGCCGCCGGTGGCACCGGACATGACGGCGCGGAACCGTTCACCGCTGCTGCTGCCGAATTGCGCAAGCATCGCCGTTTCCAGCGCCAGCATGGACACGAGTGCTGCCGCAAGATGGACAGCTTTTGCCGCCGACAGGACGGGGCTCCGGTAGCGCCGGAAACGTACAACGTTCCGAATGGCTGTGATGACATTATAAAAGGCGTACAGCGCCATAGCGTAAATGAGATACCCGGCGTAATGGAACCCCTCGTTTTCCTGCACAACCAGAATCACCACACCCGTCAGCGCAAGAGTCATGACAGCCAGCACTACGCCGCATAGCCGGTAGCGCTTCCACTCGGAGACAATGTTTGTGCCAAAAGCATTGCGTCCGGCATAACGGACAAGAGCAAAGCGCGTCACGGCCAGCAGCAGATAGTAGACCGCGAGCGTGCCGAACCATACGGAACGGTAATATACGCCGAACGCGAACTTCCAAACGGCGTAAAGAATGTTCAGCGCCAAGCCGCGATACAGGGAAACGTATGTATTGAAGGATACATCCGTTTGGTATCTTTGCAGCACGGGGAGCCACCGCTTCGGGAACGGGAGCTTTTGCAAAATTCGGTTCATGGCAAACTCTCCCTTTCTAACTAAAACTAATTATATCATACGGCCTCAATATTTCGCTATTGTTTGAGAAATGTTTGAGAATTGTTAATGCGGTGGTCCCGCTTGCAAATCAGCCCCGGGACGGATAAAATGAGAGTATCATTGCGGGACAAAGGGGGAGAAACCATGCCGGTCTCGGTAGAAAAGAAGCCGTTTGGCGTGACAAAGGGCGGGGAAGCCGTCAATGCTTATATTATAAGGAATGATGCGCTGGCCGTGGAGATCATGGAGTACGGCGCAACGATCCGCTCGCTGCGGGTGCAGCACGGCGGCGTATGGACGGATGTGGTGCTGGGGTATGATACACTCCGGGAATACGAGGAAAACGACGGTTATCTCGGCGCGTGCGTCGGGCGCGTGGGAAACCGCATCGGCGGCGCGGCGTTTGCGCTGAACGGGAAAACCTATACGCTTGCCAGAAACGATGGCGAAAACCACCTGCACGGCGGGGTACGTGGCTTTGATAAATACGTATGGGCAGCGGAAGAACTGCCGGACGGCGTCCGCTTTGCGCGCGTATCGCCGGACGGGGAAGAGGGGTATCCCGGAACGCTGCGTGCTGCCGTGAGCTACCGCCTGCAGGGGGACACGCTGGCGATAGAGTATGAAGCCTCCGCCGATGAAGATACCCTCTGCAATCTGACGAATCACAGCTATTTTAATCTCAACGGGGGCGGCTCTGTTCTGAGCCATACGCTGCAGATCAACGCGGAAGAATTCTTG
>CAVIVK010000252.1:2478-3079 GCA_963645975.1 Bifidobacteriaceae bacterium
CTTGGAAAACAGCGCGGCAACGCTGCCGACCGGAAATCGCCTGCCGGTGGCCGGGACGCCCTTTGACTTTCGCGCGCCGAAGCGTGTCGGCCAGGATATCGGCGCAGAGGATATCCAGCTTCGTAACTGCGGCGGCTACGACCACAATTTCTGCCTGATCGGAGAAACCGCAGCGGTACTGCGCGGCGATGCGTCCGGCATCACCATGGCGGTGCGGACAACGCTTCCGGGCGTGCAGCTCTATACCGCAAACGTCCTGACCGAACGGCGCGGCAAAAATGGCGCGGTCTACGCGCCGCGCGCCGCCCTGTGTCTCGAAACGCAGTATTTTCCCAACGCCATGGCGTGCGAGGGCTTTGAAAAGCCCATTTTGCGTGCCGGGAAAATCTGGCGTCACCGCACAACGCTGACGTTTTCAGAAGAATGATACCTTGCTGGAAGGCTGCGGCTTATTAGCACCGTCCTTCCGCGTTACGGCATATTTCGACGAAAAAGAGCCAACGGGAAATTCCCGTTGGCTCTTTTGCCGCCTGCCAAAAGCACCTGTTCAGTAAATCCGCTGGACAGGTGCTTTTTCTTATCCTGCGCATGTCGTGCTGAA
>CAVIVK010000253.1:0-5069 GCA_963645975.1 Bifidobacteriaceae bacterium
ACGTATGCGAGCGCCAACGTTATGCTCGCCAACACAACGTACGAACGAGCAAGTGCTGCCGCAGAAAAAATTGAAGAGCTTGATCATGTGACCGGCGTAACGTTCGATAATTCTCCGGCGCATTTCGTGGACTCGGCAGCGCTCCTCACGATCTCCTTTGACGGCGCAAGTGACGATGAAAACGTTATTGCAGCTATGAACGAGATTCGCTCGCTCACATCGGGCTTTGATACATATACCTCCTCGGAAATCGGCGCAGACCTTCTTGGAGAGATTGCGCAGCAGATGGTCGGCGTTGTGGCGCTGGCTGCCGTCGTCATTATGGCGGTGCTGCTTTTTACGTCGCGCAGCTATTTTGAGGTTGTTATTTTTCTCATTGTATTTTCAGTAGCTGCGCTGCTCAATATGGGCACGAACTTCTGGTTGGGCGAGATATCTTCGATCACCAACTCCATCGCGGTCATTTTGCAGCTCGCTCTCGCCATCGACTATGCCATCATTTTTTCTCACCGCTACCAGGACGAGATCGACTGCTTTCCGACGGAGCGCGAGGCGCTCATTGAAGCGCTTGCGAAGTCCATTGTGGAAATTTCTTCCTCGAGCCTTACGACAATCTCCGGCCTTATTGCGCTGATGCTCATGCAGTTCCGGCTCGGCTACGACCTAGGCCTTGTGCTATCCAAGGGCATTCTGTGCAGCCTTATCACGGTATTTCTTCTGATGCCGGGGCTGATCGCGACGTTTTTCCGCCCGCTGCGCAGAACTGCGCACAAGTCCCATGTGCCGGACATCACCGGCTGGGGACGGTTCCTTATGAAAACGCGCGTCGGCTTTGTTGCGCTGTTTGTGATCATCGTTCCGCTCGCGATCTGGTGCTCCAGCCGGACGGAATACGCATTCAACGATGCGGGTATCGACGAGCTCAAATACTCGGAGAGCCGCGCGGCTGCGCGGAAAATTACCAGTACGTTTGCAAATGATACGACGATCGCCGTTCTTGTGCCGAGCGGTAACTACGAAGCTGAAAAGCAGTTTCTCCGCGAGGCCGCGGAGCTTGACAACGTGAAAACCGTTACCGGTCTTGCCAATATCGAAATCGAGGACGGGAAGGTTTTGACGGATTCATATACGCCGCGGATGCTCTCCATGCTGCTGAACATTGATTTTGAAGAGGCGGAAATGCTCTATGCCGCCTACGGCGTGGAAAACGGGCAGTATCAGCCGATTTTCGGCAACGCCGAGACATATTCTGTGCCTCTCATCGATGTATTTCTGTTCCTCTTCGAAAAGATCGATCAGGGCATCGTGACGCTGGACGCCGATTCACAGGAAACGCTTGACAGTCTCCGCGGAGAACTGGAGCGCGGCGAAGCGCAGCTTCGCGGCGAAAACTGGGATCGTATGGTTATTACGGCGGATGTTCCGATAGAGGGAGACGAGAGTGTTGCACTTGTAAACGCGCTGCGCTCGTTAGCCGATGGACACTACGGCGAAGGAGAGTGTCTCGTTATTGGCGACGTGACGAGCGCCAAGGAACTGGCGGACACCTTCAACGGTGACTCGCTGCTCATCAATCTGCTTACCATCGCGTTTGTATTTCTCATTTTGATTTTCACCTTTAAATCCGTGGTAGGTGCTGCGATCCTCGTGTTTGTCATTCAGGGAAGCATCTGGATCAACTTCACGTTCCCATACCTGACGCATACGCGCGCTTCGTTTGTCACAAACATGATCGTATCTGCCATCCAAATGGGCGCAACGATTGACTATGCCATCGTTATTATGAGCCGTTATCTTGCTCTGAAAAAGCTGCATCCGTCGCGGGAGGCAATGGCGATGGCAGTCAACGAGAGCTTCCCGACCGTTATGACATCCGGCACCATTATGACCGTTGCGGGTATTCTGATTGCTTACCGTGTGACGGACGTGTACATTGGCCACATTGGTCTTGCCGTTGGGCGCGGCGCGCTCATTTCGGTCATTCTCGTTCTGACGGTTTTGCCGCAGCTCATTGTGCTGCTCGATAAGCTCATCGAAGTGACAACATTTCGGAAAAAACCGGGAGGTGCCGCGAAATGAAACGATGGATTGCTGCGTTGCTGAGCGTGCTGCTTTTGCTTTCAGTTTCTGGCGCGGCGCTGGCCGCGGATGCGGACACCTATGAAATATCGTCGGCCGAAGATTTGGCGAAACTTGCCGTGCTGTGCACGTCCGACGCCTGGTCAGAAGGAAAAACGGTCGTGCTCACGCGCGATATCAGTCTTACAGGTCATGAATTCACGCCGATTCCGCTTATGGCCGGAATATTTGACGGCTGCGGCCACAGCATTCTCGGCATTTCGCTTGACGGGGATGCCTCGACCCAGGGGCTTTTCCGCATGGTACTCAAGACCGGCGTTGTGAAAAATCTCACCGTATCCGGCACTCTTCACGCCTCCGGGAATGGCGAAAACATTGGCGGCATTGCCGGTGTGAACTACGGGACGATTGAAAACTGTCGTTTTGACGGGAATATCCGCGCGCAGGCGGCTGCGGGCGGCGTCGTTGGGCTGAACGGGGAAGGCGGTCTTGTGAGCGAATGCGAAACCTCCGGCTCCATTGCGGCCTATCACCGCGTAGGCGGCATCGCGGGGGAAAATCACGGCGTTTTGAACGAATGCGAAAATCGTATGAGTGTTAATACCGAGTATATTGCTGTGGAACCCTCCGACCAGAAAAAGTCTTTTGACATTTCCTCGCTTACCTTGCAGGAGGAAACGATCGTCGATATCACCGATCTTGGCGGTATTGCCGGACTAAATACTTCTGTAATAAAATACTGCGACAACTATGGCGACGTTGGCTACCCACATACGGGCTATAACGTCGGCGGCGTTGCCGGTCGTCAGAGCGGTCGCATTCTCGGCAGTACGAATGCCGGGGAAATTACTGCCCGCAAGGATGTTGGCGGCATCGCCGGGCAAGTGGAGCCCTATACGGTATGGAACGTCACCGGCACAGGGCTTGCAGATGTCCAATCGCAGCTCTACCGCCTGGAGAGCCTGCTGCGCACAACACTCGGTGATCTTGGTGATTCACAATCCGACGCACGGGCGTTAATGCAGGAAATTCTTCAGCTCCTCGGAAATTGCAGCGATATCATTGGCGGTATGTACCCGGATGTTCCGTGGCCGACGCCCGGTGACGGCGGCAATGACGACGGGAGTGATACCGGTACAGGAAATGACGGCGGCGACACACCCAGCGGGTGGTTGAATCCTGACAACGGATCGATGGACGATCTCTCGAACAATCTCCAGCAGATCATAACGCTCTTTGGTCAGATGACGGACGTTATCGCGAGCGACACGGTGATTGCGGACATGCAGAACGTGATTTCCCAGCTCATGAACGTTTCAGCCTCCCTTGTGAACATGATGTACAGCCTGGGCAATGCCTCCGTTCAGGTAGAAGATGTTTCCGATGTTGACGCGGACGACGAGGCGCTCTGCCTAATTGCGCAGAGCATAAACACAGCTTCGGTTAGTGCCGATACGAACGCCGGCGGTATCGCCGGAAATGTGTCTCTGGATATCTCTTTCGATAGGGAAGATCGGCTCAGTATTTCTTCCACATTGATCGGCAGCGGGAAGTATGAGATTTTTGCGCGCATCTCCGGCTGCGAGAACCGCGCCGCCATCAGCGCTTCCAAATCCTGCGCGGGCGGCATCGCCGGGCGGATGGAATACGGTCTTGTGATTTCGTGCGACGCAGTTGGCGAAGTCAGCACGGCAGAAGACTATGCCGGTGGTATTGTCGGTCATAGCTCCGCGTCCATCCGCAACAGCCGTGCGCGCGTCAACCTCTCCGGCAAGCGGTATCTGGGTGGCATCGCCGGATCGGGAAAGGACATTTTCTCCTGCCTGGCCATGCCGCACTTTGAGGATAAGGCGGAGCTCTGCGGCTCTGTGGCAGGCTATGCCGATGGCAGTATTACAGAAAACCTCTATTCGGACTCCACGATCGGCGGTGTCGACGGCTTTAGTTTCGCTGGCCAATCGGATTACGTGGACTATGAGACGTTCGCGGCTCTCCCGGATATGCCGGATTACTTCCGCAGCATCGGTGTGACGTTTGTAAAGGACGGCGAGACGGTGGAGACGGTCGAAGTCCCGTTCGGCGGGAAAATTGCTTCTGTACCCTCTGTTCCGGATAAGGACGGGATGTACTGGCAATGGAGTGATTTTGACCCGGATGAGGCCGTATATTACAGCCGGACGGTTGAGGGCGAGTACATCCGCCCGGTTACAACGATATCGACTGGGGAGGAAGAGCCGCTGTTCCTTGCCGAAGGCGTTTTCCGCGACGGACAGACGCTTCTTGCGGCATCCTTTACGCCGGATGCCGACGCACTCAGCATTGACGCTGAATCCGTTATCGCGGCGTATACAATTCGTGTTTCGGATTATCCTGAGCCGGTCACGGTGCGTATGCTCACATCGTCTGCAGGAAGCCTGTATACGCTCACAGATGGCGCACTTGCGCCGCTCTCCTGCACTCGTGACGGAAGCTACATTGTTTTCAAGATCGATAATGGCGCGTCGATCGTCTATCTTTCGGATGCCTCCTCGCACAATGCATGGCTCATCGGCGGCATCGCGGGCGGCGCTTTAGCGGCTGCGGTACTTATTTTGCTAATCGTCCGAAAAAAGGAGAAAAAACATTTAACAACTTCTTGACGTATTCTTTATTTCCCTGTATGCTTTATATATGTTCTCTCCGGCGGTGCGTCCGCACAATCCGCCGGAGAGCATTATTTTGTAAAGCAGAAAGGTGAAAAGAGAGTGGAATTACTTCATTGGGCGGAAAGTGTATTAAAGTATTTTGTGCAGTTTGGGATCATTCTGCTGGAGGGAACGGGAGCGGTCATTCTCCTTATCTCCGGTGTGAAGAGTGTTGTCCGGCTTTGCAAAAAGCAGCCGCACGCGCGGCTTTCCATGGCGCAGGGGATCGCGCTCGCGCTGTGCTTCAAGCTCGGCGGCGAGGTGCTGCGCACGGTGATCGTGCGCGAGTGGAGCGAGCTTCTCGTG
>CAVIVK010000254.1:0-2294 GCA_963645975.1 Bifidobacteriaceae bacterium
GTTTTGTACTTGGATCGAAAAGCGCGCCTCTTCCTCCGGCAGGCCGGCAGCAGAAATGCGAAGAACAGCTTCCCCGCTCTCGCCGGCGGTGCGCACATACGTGCCGGTCATGCCGCCCTCGGCGGTCACGATGTCAGGGCCGATGAGTACCGCTGCACCGGTAAGCGTAAAGCGCACCGGAAGCTGCGCATACGAGGCCAGGGTGCCGAATTCATCCAGAATGCGGACGCGCACCGCGGCGGCATCCCACGTGTCGCCCACGTGAAGCTCTGTTTTGCTCACACGCACTTCCATATGCAGCGCCGCGCCCGAAGCGCGCGTCACGCTCGCGACGGTTTCGCCGCCGGTTCGGGCATCAAAGCGCCAGCGCGTGGCCGCGCCGCCCCAGTTGCCGACGTATTTGCCAAAGAGCGCTACGCCGTCGTCCATGGTGAGCTTGTAGCGCGCCATGGCCCACGCCATGCGCGCCTTGTCCGCCACCGGCATCCCGGCAAGGCCGTTCTTTCCGGCAGAAACGAGACACTTTCGCAGCAGCTCTGCTTTGTCGTGCGGAAAATGCTCCTGCGTTTCCAGCAATTCTCCGATCGCATCATCGATCGCGACCGGGCCGTGCGGCAATCCGTTCCAGCCCTTGGTACGAAATGTGGCAACATACTGGTCGTTTTTATAGAGCGCGACTTCCTCAGCGTTCGTAAACGCCCAGATATCGCCAATGTTTCCGGCGGGATAGTCGCCGATGTCCATCGGCGAGCCAACTTCGAGCACCGGCGTTTTATCCCCCTGGCTGGCATAGAACGCCGCAGCGAGCTTCGGGTTGCGGAAAGCATCCATCACGCCGTGGTAGCACACGCGGTCGCCGGAGCCGAAGTCCTTATGCGTCGGATAATCGAACATCACCCAGCCGAAGCAGCCGGAGATTTCACCGTCGGACGCGGCGGCATTCTGCACACGCGCATGGCGCAGCGCGTGCTCCTGCCGCTTCTCCCACGGGTCAAAGGATTTTGTCGGGAACATGTGGCCGTTGCACTCGGAGATGAGATAGGGCTTATCCATATCCGGCGTCACGGCGCTGCGCTTCTTCGCTCCCGGCGCTGCGCCGTCGTGAGAGAAGTCATTATAGGCGTACACGTCTTCCAAAAGATGGCTCTTTTCGAGATAACGCACGCCGGACGTCTGGCGCGAGGGGTCGAGTGAATGCGCGAGCGCATTTGTTTCGCGGTAAAACGCATCATCGTCCAAACTTTCGTTGATGCGCACACCCCAAAGGACGATGGACGGATGATTCCGATACTGCGTCACCATCTCGCGCACGTTTTCGACCGATTGACGCTTCCACGCCGCATCGCCGATGTGCTGCCAGCCGGGGAGCTCGGTAAACACGAGCAGCCCAAGCTCGTCGCAGGCGTCAATGAAATGCTGGCTCTGCGGGTAGTGCGACGTGCGTACCGCCGTGCAGGAAAGCTCCTCCTTGAGAATCCGCGCGTCCTCGCGCTGGAGCGCCTCGGGCGCAGCATAGCCCATGTAGGGATAGCATTGATGGCGGTTCAAGCCGCGGAGAAACACGCGCTCACCGTTGAGATAGAAGCCTGCGCGGCGAAACTCCGCCGTGCGAAAGCCGAAGCGGACGGTCTTTTCGTCGGTCACCGCGCCGCTCTCGTCAAGCAGTTCAGCATGGATCGAATAAAGATTGGGCTCGTCCAGCGTCCACGGGCGGGCGTTCGAATAGTTTACATAATATTTATCATCATTCCCCTCTGCCACAGCACAGACAGCGCCCGTATTGTCGAGCAGCGTGACGCGGCGGCGGGAGGGATTTCCAGATACGGCGAGCGTGATCTCCGCGCGGTTGAGCGAGGGTGTCATGACGAAGACGTCCTCAATGATATCCGCGCCGCGGACATCGAGCCAGACTTCGCGGTAGAGTCCGCCGTAGGCGAGATAGTCCAGCACAAAGCCGAACGGCGGCACGGCGGGATTTTCCGTTGTATCGAGCCGCACAGCCAGGCGGTTTTCCATGCCATAGCGCACGGCGGACGTGATTTCCACGCGAAACGCCGTATAGCCGCAGGCATGAGCGGCGAGCTTCTCGCCGTTCAGATATACCTCGGCATAATGCGCCGCGCCGTCAAACTGCAGAAAGAGGCGCTTGCCGCGGTATTCGAGCGGCACGGAGAGCGTCCGCCGATAGCCACAGATGCCGGCGTAGTCCTCGGGCTTCGCGTAGTGCAGCGGCACCTCCCCCGCCGTGTGTGGGAGATCGACGTGCGGAAACCGCACCTCGCCGCGGGCAAAAC
>CAVIVK010000255.1:0-2321 GCA_963645975.1 Bifidobacteriaceae bacterium
CGCAGGGTTCCGCGTCGCCGTTGGCGTTGATGTGGAAGTAGTTGCGTCCGCCCGCGATGCAGCCGCCAACGAACTCGGCATCGTTCTGGAAGTCCATCGCGAAGAGAGGCTTCGTGGAACGATAGCGGCGGATGCGGCGATACATCTCGGTGCGCTGCTCCGGCGTCGGGAGAAGTTCGGGCGAAGCGTCGTTGCCGACCGGCATGTAGTGGAAGTACCAGATGAAGTACGCGCCCATCTCGATGAGGCTGTCGTAGTACTCCTCCGAGGTAATGGACTCAAAGTTTGCTCTCGTGTAGCAGGAGGAGATGCCGTAGAGAAGCTTGCGCTCACGAAGAAGGTTCATGGCATGGGTGGCCTTGCCGTAAACGCCGTCGCCGCGGCGGGAGTCGGTCGCCTCTTCAAAGCCTTCGAGAGAGATGGCCGGGACGAAGTTCTTCACGCGCAGCATATCGTCGGCAAATTTCTCGTCGATGAGCGTACCGTTCGTAAAGGCAAGGAAGATGCAGTCATCGTGCTTTTCGCAAAGCTTGATGAGATCGGCCTTGCGCACAAGCGGCTCGCCGCCGGTGTAGATGTACATGTAAACGCCCATGTCCTTGCCCTGACGGATAATGTCGTCGATCTCGTCAAAGGTGAGATTGAGCTTGTTGCCATACTCCGCCGCCCAGCAGCCGGTGCAATGGAGATTGCATGCGCTGGTCGGGTCGAGCAGGATCGCCCAGGGGATGTTGCAGTTATGCTCCTTGCGGAGCTTTTCCTGCTTTTCGCAGCCGACCATGTTGGCGTTGATGAAGAAATTCACCACGATCGTCGTAAGAACGTCATGGTCGACCTCGTTCATCATGTGGCGAACGAAGTCGTAGTACGGATACGTCGGATCCTCAATCGCACGGCGGATCGCGGCGCGCTGCGCGGGAAAACGTCCCTTGCAGAACGTGTCCGCCCAGTCCATCAGCTTTGGCAGATTGGTCTCCGGGTCCTTGTACATGAATTTGATCGCCTGTTCGATGCCGTATTTCTTCACGGTCGTCGATACGCTCATATAAAAGCACACTCCTTTGTAGGATTATTCTTTATGCTTTCATTATAGCGAAACGTTTTGGCTTTTCCATGGACAAACCGACACCGTTGTAAAAAAAACAGGCACAACGCGAAAACTCCCCCATTTAGGTCATTTTCGCTGTTTTATCCTAAAACTTTTCTGTCAAAAAGCGCAAAAGGGACTCGCCTTTACAGCGAATCTCCTTTCATCTGCGCCGCAGCGCTATCAATAAACGCGTTGAATACTTTTTCGAGCCGACCTACACTCTCGTCCACATCGGCCTGCATTTTCTCCCAGGTAAATTTCAGGAAGAAGCCGATGAACGAATACCGGCAAAACTGCGCAATATACCGGATCGATTCCTCCGAAAGCGGTATCCCGGCGGTCTTTTCCCGGACATATTCCAGGAAGAAATCATCCGTCTCCATAAAGATGTACTGTTCCAGACTGCCGCGGGAAACGGAGGAGAGAAGATTCGTGACGAGCTTTGGATGGCTCTGGCAGTACTTGAGAAATACGCGCACCTCTTCTTTCCAGCCCTGACTTTCCCGGACAGATTTTGTCAGCATGCTAAAGCGCGTGTTCATCCATACGCTCAGAAGATCGTAGATATCCTGATAGTGGTAATAAAACGTGTTGGAGCTCACGCCGCACCGCCGGACAAGCGCCGATACGGTGATCTTATCAAACGGCATTTCCTCCAGCATCTCTTCAAAAGTCACGAGGATCGCCTTTTGTGTTAACAGCGCCATTGGAAATATCCCTTTCCCCGTTTATTTCTCAAACATGTCGGAATGGAGCAGCACGGCGTACATATCGCGCGCCACAGCGCGCGTCTCCGATTCCGATAGATGATCCGCCACGCAGCTGTTGATAACCCCGAACAGGCCATTGCATATGAGCGCTGCTGTCTGGTGGAACGAAAAACGCGGCTTGAGATACGTATGGCGGCGGAGATAGTCGTCCACGCTGACGTACATCCGGTTAAAGTACGCGGAAAACAGATAAGGATTTTCCCGGGATGTGGTGTGGGAAAAGAAGGCGTAGTTGTCGTAATAGAGGCTTAAAATGGCTTCCAGAAGGTTCTGATAACCGATAAACCCGTCGTTTTTGGGGTTGTTCACGGCCTGCAGCGCGTGGTATTTGTCGCTGGCTTCCTGCACATGATCGGAGAATATCTCCTCGGCAAGGGCGTACTTATCCTCGTAGTGCGCGTAAAAAGTGATCCGGCTGATATCCCCGCGGCGGCAGATCTCTGCAACGGAGATTTTTTCAA
>CAVIVK010000256.1:0-5966 GCA_963645975.1 Bifidobacteriaceae bacterium
GGACGGAGCAACGGCGGAACGGATCTTGGATAATTCTTTCATGGCAAAGCCCTCCATACAAGTATGGCGTCATTATATGGCATAGATGACAAAAAATCAAGAGTTAATTTGGGTAAAAATGCGCAGCCGAAGCGAAATTTTCGCCTCGGCTTGCAAGTTTGCTTATATGATTATGCAAATTAAAGAGCCACCGCCCTCGTTAACGATACGCGTGAGCGTTTGCTGAAGCTTCGCCTGCGCGTTGACAGGCATTTGCCGGAGCTTCGTGATAACGCCTTCGCTCGCGATGTCGTAGAGCGATTTTCCGAAGATGTTTGATTCCCAGATGCGGCTCGTATCGCCCTCGAACCCCTGCAGCAGGAAGTTGATAATCTGCTCCGAGGCTTTTTCGCCGCCAAGCGCGGGGCTGACTTCGGTTTCGATGTTTGCCATGATCATATGAATGGATGGTGCAGACGCTTTGAGCCGCACGCCGTAGCGTCCTCCCTGCCGGACGATCTCGGGCTCTTCAAGCTTCAGCTCATCCGGCGAGGGCACAACGATCCCGTATCCGGTCTCCCGGACATCCTTCAGCGCGCTGCTGATGCGGTCGTATTCGTTCTTGATGCCGCGCATCTCGGTCAGAAGCGCCATCAGGTCGCCGTCGTCCCGGATGGCGAAGCCGGATTGCTCGCTGATGGTCTGGTAATAGAGTGCTCTTGGAAGCTCCACACGGATATCCGCAATGCCGCAGCCCATTTGCAACGCCAGAACGGAGACGGAGAGAACGTTTTCCGCTTCACCAAGCGCATCCGTCATTGGGTAAACATCCCGAATACGCTGTACGCTCTGTGCTGATGTGCGGACGCCGTTATAAAGCGACGCGCGCAGCGGGTGCTCGATCGGCAGCGCATCGACCCAGCTCGGCAGGAACACATCCAGCTCCGAAAGCGGAAATTCGCACAGCGCCGATTTAAGAATCTCGCAAATATCGTTTTCTGTCAGTTCCAGGCAGTTTACGCAGACACAGCCGGTGCCGTATTTATCGCTGATCGATCGGCAAAGCGCCTTGGCGCTTTCCGAGTTCGGTTCGGCGCTGTTGAGGACGATGGTAAACGGTTTTCCGATCTCCTGCAGTTCGCGGATCACGCGCTCCTCCGCTGGGACATAGTCTTCGCGGGGGATCTCGCAGATCGTACCGTCGCACGTGACGACAAGCCCGATCGTTGAATGCTCGGCAATGACCTTATACGTTCCCTGCTCCGCCGCCTCCGTAAGAGAAATTTCCTTATCGAACCACGGCGTTGTTACCATGCGTTCTACGCCGTCTTCAAACTGCCCGGAAGCACCCTTGACCATGTAGCCGACGCAGTCGATGAGCCGAACGGAGAGATCGGTATCCTCGCCGAGACGGATCGTCACCGCCTCTTCCGGGATAAATTTTGGTTCCGCCGTCATGATGGTGCGCCCGGAGCCGCTCTGCGGCAGCTCGTCACGGGCGCGCTCCTTCCGGTAGACGTTATCGATATGCGGAATGACAAGCGTTTCCATGAAACGCTTGATGAAGGTGGACTTGCCCGTGCGGACAGGCCCCACAACACCAAGATATATATCTCCGTCCGTGCGGAGAGCGATGTCCTCGTAAATCGTTGATTCAGACACGGTCAGACCCCCTGTACATGATTTCAATGCATCCTATGGGGATAAGCCGGTAAATATGCTTCTTTTAGAATCCGAACCCGCGCGAAAGCGGTCCCTGCAGTCGCGAGAGGCACACATCAATCTCTGGGAAGCCCTGCCGCAGCATTTCCGCGAGCGACGGCATGACGACGTTTTCGGTAGCAAAGTGGCCGCCTTCTATGAGATTCAGCCCCAGCTCCGCTCCGTCGATCCATTGGTGGTGCTTGATCTCACCGGTCAGCACCGTATCGCAGCCGCGCTTCGCTGCCTCATAGAGAATGTCGCCGCCCGCGCCGCCGCAGAGCGCAAGATATTCCACGCGCCGATGTGCGTCATAAAAACGCATATCGGGCGCAGAGAGTGCCGTGCGCGTCTGGGCGAGAAAATCCGAAAGAGGCATTGCCTCCGGTAGCCGGCAGAAACAGCCGATGTCCGGCGTGTACTCCAACTCTTCCCCGCCGACGGCGTTTGCAAGCGCCGTGTTCACGCCGCCCTCCAGGGCGTCGAGATTCGTGTGCAGACATACGGCCGATAAATTTCCCTGTAAAAGCGCAATGACGCGCCTGGCGTCCGGCGTATCGCTACAGACGCGGCGCAGCGGTGTAAAGATGACCGGGTGATGCGAAACAATCAATTCGGCGTGAAGCGAGAGCGCTTCCTCGATCGCCTGCTGCGTGATGTCCAGCACGACAAGAATGCGGCTTACCTCACGCTCCGGAAAACCGCAGAGCAGCCCAACGTTATCAAAGTCGAGCTTGAGCGATGAGGGGACGCGTTCCTCAAGATAATCGGCAATTTCACGAACCGTTGCCATGGTATCTCCTCCTCATATCTGCAATGTCCGCCGCGGCAAGCCGCAGCGCGTTCAGCCGCTCTCGGTCGTTCTCCCGTTCCGAACGTTCCAAGCCGTGAATGGCAATATCCAGACGCTTTTCCTGCTCGGAGAGGATATCCGGGAATAGAGGATCCGAAGAGAGCAGCGAGTATTTTCCGCAGTATAGTTCTCCCGGGGACAGCGCATCCGGTGCCCCGGCGCCCACGGCGAGAATGGAATAGAGCCGCCCGGTATCGCGCACAAGACGTTCAGCAAATATAGCAAGGCCAAGCGACGGCAGCGCGGCGCGCAGCTCCTCCGGCCGCGACATCGGCTGCAATATAAGAAACGCTTCCTGACATGCCCACGGCGCGGCACGAAGAATACCGGCAATGTTTTCTCCGCCCATGCCGGCGATCACAACCGTGTCAGCGCTACCCGGTGTGACGCCGGTCAGGCCGTTGCAAAGGATGCAGGCAAGATTTGCTACTCCGGCAGAGTAAGCATTCTCCTTTGCACGGGAGAGCGGCCCCGGACGGATATCCGTGGCGATGGCGCTTTGGATTCTGCCATCCAGCAAAAGACGAATGGGAAGCAGCGCATGGTCTGTTCCTACGTCGGCAAGGTGTGCACCGTCCGGCACAAGGGCGGCAATCGCCGCGAGGCGCGGCGGTAATTTAAATGTATGATCCATAGCAACTTATGAAAAACGGCGAGGACGAAATGTGCCCTCGCCGTTTTTACTCCTTTTTTCAGCCCTGAGCCGCGATGAACTCGTTGACCTTCTCGACAAACTTATCGACGTCGACGCCGTGCGCAGCACAGGCTTCCTCGACGTTCTCGCCGCTCGCCATGGCGCAGCCCATGCAGTGCATGCCGATCGCCTGGAACATCGGCGCGACGAACGGAGCGTTCTCCATGATCTCAGCAATCAGAGTAGACTTTTCAATCTGGTACATTGTTTGGCCTCCTAAGAAGTGTATAGATGTATTATACCCAGGATGTTTCCATTTTTCAACCGGTTTCGACGAAATTGAGAAAAAGAAAACAGGAGCGGATATCCGCTCCTGTTTTCTTGTGTCAGGTGACCCCGAACGTCAAATTACTGCTGGTTCGCCTTGATCTTGGCGAAGCAATCGCTGCAGTAGACCGGACGGTCAGACTTGGGCTCAAACGGCACGCGAGCCTCGCCGCCGCAAGCAGCGCAGGTAGCCGTGAAGTACTCACGGGGGCCACGAGCAGAGTTCTTGCGAGCGTCGCGGCAGGCCTTGCAGCGCTGGGGCTCGTTCTGGAAGCCGCGCTCCGCATAAAACTCCTGCTCACCGGCGGTGAAAACGAACTCGTTGCCGCACTCTTTGCATACCAGGGTCTTGTCCTCGTACATTTGCTGATCCTCTCTTTGATTCTGCCCTTGGGCTTGATATTGCGTTCAGCTTTCGCTGTTGTCGCCTGAAGAAGTTATCCGGGAGAGCTTGCGCCGGATTCGCTGCACGGCATTGTCAACCGCTTTCTCGGAATGACCGCTGGCCGCAGCCATGGAGCAGTAAGATTGTCCTTCTAAATACAGATGCAGAATCTTCTGCTCAAAGGGTGACAAGCACCGGGAAAATGTCTGGAAAAATTCGTCTGCGCGCTCTCTCGCCAAAACCTGCTCTTCCGGGGTTCTCCGTAAATCAAGGGCTGCATACGTACCGGGATGGCTGCTTTCGCTGCCGAACGCATCCTCCAGCGATACGCCGCTGTTGAGAGGGATATGCTTCAAACGAGATGCCGATTTGATCGCGCTGAAAATCCGGCGTTGGATGCACAACTCCGCATACGCCCTAAAGGGAACACCCTGCGAAGGTTTGTACTCCCGAATTGCGGAGAGAAGTCCAAGCATTCCCTCCTGCGTGAGATCTTCGCTGTCCCCTCCGGCAAGGAAATACGGTCTTGCACAGATGCGGACAAGCTGACTATATCGAGCGGCTAAGGCGTCTTCCGCTCCGGCAGAGCCGGAAACGGACATTTTCTGAAGCTGCTCATCGCTGAAGCATTGAAAATCTTCCATAAAAAAACCATTTTATAAACGAATTATATTAGTTTTCACCAACAAAGTCAAGAGAATTATGAAATAATTATGAAGCTTTTTCCAAAATTCTCTGTGGGACTTATAAGTTGAGCTGCTGCTGACCGTGGAATGGGATGCCCAGATGCTCATACGCCTTCTGCGTAACACAGCGTCCCCGCGGCGTTCGCGTGAGAAAGCCCTGTTGCAGAAGGTACGGCTCATAGACGTCCTCCAGCGTTACAGACTCCTCGTTGATCGTCGCCGCCAGCGTTTCCACGCCGACGGGACCGCCAGAATAAAACTCAATAATGCTGCGCAGCATGCGCCGATCCAGCGCGTCAAGACCAAGATGGTCAATTTCGAGCCGGTTGAGCGCTTTATCCGCCACGTCTCGCGTTATCACGCCGTTTGCCGTTACCTGCGCAAAATCGCGCACACGGCGAAGAATGCGGTTTGCGATACGCGGCGTGCCGCGGCTGCGGCGGGCAATCTCATCCGCACCGGAGGATTCGATTGGAATGCCGAGAATTCTGGCGCTTCGCTCCACGATGCGGCGAAGCTCGTCCGGCGTATACAGCTCCAGCCGGAGAATGACGCCAAAACGGTCACGCAGCGGCGCGGAGAGCTGACCGGAGCGAGTTGTCGCGCCGATGAGCGTGAATTTCGGAAGATCGAGCCGGATGGAGTTGGCAGAAGGGCCTTTGCCGATGATAATATCGATGGCAAAATCCTCCATCGCGGGGTAGAGTATCTCTTCTACGGCACGGTTCATGCGGTGAATCTCATCGACAAAGAGAATATCGTTTTCCTGTAAATTGGTAAGAAGCGCAGCAAGATCGCCGGGCTTCTCGATGGTTGGCCCGGAGGTGATGCGCATATTCACGCCCATTTCGTTGGCGATTACCGCGGCGAGCGTTGTTTTGCCAAGCCCCGGAGGGCCGTGCAGCAGAACGTGATCCAGCGATTCACCGCGCATTTTTGCCGCTTGGATGAAGATGCGGAGATTTTCTTTTGCGCGTTCCTGGCCGATATACTCGTTCAGATACCGCGGGCGGAGCGAGCCCTCGCCGGCGTCCTCCGGCAAGGAAACAGAACGGGTTATCAGTTCGTTTTCCTGTTCCGCATCCGAAAAGCTGATTGCCAAGCTGCTCCCCCTCCTGTTATTTCATCATTTTTTTCAGAGCCTGCCGCACGATGTCTTCGACGGAGAGATTCTGAATATCCAATCCTTTGAGTGCGGCGGCGATCTCATTACCGCCGTAGCCAAGCACGCTGAGCGCTGCCGCCGCGTCGGAGAGCTTGTCTCCGCCGGAGGGCGCCGCAGAGGTAAAAGCGCCGGAAGAGCCGAAACTGCTGTCTGCGCTGCCGCCGGAAAACTTATCCTTCAGTTCCATGATCACGCGTTGGGCAATCTTTTTCCCAATACCGGGAGCTGCTGTCAGC
>CAVIVK010000257.1:0-5835 GCA_963645975.1 Bifidobacteriaceae bacterium
TATGAGGGCATTTCCGCCCGGCAGAACCGCGTGTGCCCTTGTCAATCGACGCTATATTGAAAAGGGCAGGCAGATACGATGGGAAAAGCCGAAGAAAACAAACAGCAGAAAAGGACGCGGCTGCTGGAGACCGCCTTTCAGCTCTTCACAACGAAGGGGACGTCGCAGACCTCCATTTCCGACATTGCCTCCGCCGCCGGCGTCGGCAAGGGTACGTTCTACCTTTATTTCAAAGACAAGGACGACATTGAAGCCCGTCTCATTGCCCGGCGCGCCGACCAGATGTTCTCCCATGCGCTCGAAGCGCTTCGTCAGCACGACGGTGAAGCGCTCTCCTTTGAGGACGCGATCATCCATATCGTGGACGACCTGCTTGATCAGCTTCAAGCCAATCACCTCCTTTTGAAATTCATCAACAAGAACCTTTCCTGGGGCGTTTTCCGCAGCGCCATCACAAATCTGTCTGGCGACGAGGACTTCTCCTGCTACGCCGCCCTCCACCAGCTTCTTCAGCAGGGGCAGGAGGATTGGGACGAGCCGGATCTGCTGCTCTATTCGATCATCGAGCTGACGAGCTCCACCTGCTACAGCATCATCCTCCGGGAGGATCCCGTGCCGATGGATGTGTACCGCGCCTATCTGAACCGCTACATCCGCAGCATCATTGCCATCCACAAAAAGACAACATAAAAATTGCCGGTCAGCATTTCGCTGACCGGCAATTCGTTTTTAATGGGTAGATATCTATCAGTCATCCGCGCCGAGGGCGTCGAGGCCCTTGACGTGATCGACCTTTTTCGCCTTGATGTTCTTCACGAGCAGCGTGAACACCGTGAAGCTCGCCGCGGTGAGGATGGAGGCGTAGATGGGAAGCGTGCGCCACGCCATCGTCGCGTCCAGCACGAAGCCGAGGGCGATGGGCGTGATCGTCTGCGCGGACATGCTCGCAGCGTAGTAATAGCCGGTGAAGCGGCCGATCTTCTTGCTCGAGCACAGCTCCACGACCATCGGGAACGAGCAGTTGTGCACCAGCGCCATGCCGAAGCCCTTGATCGCCCAGACGACGAACAAAAGCGTCGGGAACGCATACTCGCCGCGCGTGCCGACGACCTTTCCGGTGGGCGCAGCAAAGCACATGATGATGAGACCGACGAGCGTGCACGCAAGGCCGCAGGAGATCGTCCACTTGCGCCCGATCTTTTCAGCGATCGATCCGGCGGTGGCAAAGCCGATGACGGAGGCGAGACCGCCGAGGATCGTGAGGATCATCGTGGCGCTCGAAACGCTGTTGAGATAGTAAATGACATAGTTTCCGATGTACGTGCCGAGCGCGTTATCGGACATGAACCAGAGAAATTCCGCGCCGAGGATCGCGAGCAGCATGCGCTTATTGGCCTTGCTCATGGGCTTATCGTCGTCGATGGGCGTTTCAACCGCGGCCATCTCCTCGCCGAGAGCGAGCTCTTCCGCCATCTCCTCCTCGATCTTGTTCTCCTTGATCGTGGCAAACAGCACGAGCGCGGAAATGACCATCAGCACCGAGGCGATGATGAACGGCAGCTCGATGACCCAGAGATTGCGCTCGGCGTCGGGGGCGTTGATGTAGTTGCTCAGCACAAGGAAGAGACCGAGCACCGTGGCGAACGCGCCGCCGATGTAGCCCATGATGTTGATGATGCCGTTGGCCTTCGCGCGCAGGGGCTTGGGCGTGATGTCCGGCATGAGCGCGACGGCGGGGTTGCGGTACATCATCATGAAGATGAGAACGATCGCCATCATCGCGACCATCCCGGCGATGTTGTTATTGTGGAAAAAGAGCGGGATGAACGGGAACGCTACCGCCGAAACGAACGTGCCGACGAGGATGTACGGCATGCGCTTGCCGATCTTCGTGTGCGTTTTATCGGAAAGACGGCCGAAGAGCGGCAGAAGGATGAGCGCCGCGAGGTTATCGCACGCCATGATGATGCCGACGATCCACTGCACATGCAGAATGTGGTTCGGGTCGCTCGCCTTGAGATCGGCGGACGACATGCCGTAAAACCGGCGGGCAAAGATATCCGTCAGAAACGTCGGGCACCAGGAGTCATACACCTGCCAGAGCAGGAGAATGCCGAAAAAGGCAAAGCCGATGAGAAAGGTACGCTTATAATTGAGCTTCACAGCCGTTTCCTCTCCGCGCGGCCCTCGCCGCGCGCCTCTCTTTTAGACTCCCTTCATCATACAGGAAAAACCGTCTCTTTACAAGGCGTTTTTCCTGCGGTAAAATACCGCTACGAGGTGATACCAATGAAACAATGCATGAAACAATACAAAAACGCCGGAACGATCGCCGCTGCCGCCATCGGTGCGGCTGCCGCCGGATATCTTTTCCTGATCGCGCCGGGCCGCTCCCGCGCGGGACAGCGCTTCCCCTTCCGGGGGCAGAACATCGCCCACCGCGGTCTGTATGACGCCGCGCAGGGCATCCCCGAAAACTCGCTCGCGGCGTTTCGTGCCGCGGCGGAGGCCGGATACGGCGCGGAGCTCGACACCCGCCTCACGAAGGACGGCGTCGTTGTCGTTTCGCACGACAGCAACATCCGCCGCATGACCGGCGCGGACGTGACAGTTGAATCACTCGACTATGCCGAGCTGCAGCAGTATACGCTCGGCGGCACCGAGGAGCGCGTGCCGCGCTTTTCGGACGCGCTCGACATTCTCGCCGCTGCGCACGTGCCCGTGATCATAGAGGTCAAGGCCTCGCCCGACCATCGCCGCGGGGAGCTCTGCCGCAAGGTGCTGGAGATCATCGACGCGCACACCGGCAATTTCTGCGTAGAAAGCTTTGACCCGTTCATTGTGGCGTGGTTCCGCTTCCATGCGCCCGACCTGCTGCGCGGCCAGCTCACCGCCCAATGGAAGGAGCTCGGCGGCAGCTTCGGCGCGTGGCTTTCGAGCCGGATGCTCATCGGCTGCATTGGCCGGCCGCAGTTCATCGCCCACCGCACGGGCAAAAAGTCCTTCGGCGTGAAGCTCGCAGAGCTCTTCGGCGCGATGCGCGTCACCTGGACGGCGCACGACCGCGGCGAGGAAGCGAAGAGCGACGCCGTGATTTTCGAAGCTTACCGTCCGCCGGTACAGTATAAATGAGGGCGCTTCGCCGCACTTTTGCGCTCGTGCTTGCGCTCTGCTGTCTCGGCGCGCTTACCGCGCACGCCGATGATGGTGATGTTCCTGCCGCGGAGAGCGTCTGCGCGCACCCCGGCTGGCAGAACGGCGTATGCGTCGCATGCGGCGCGGCCTGCCCGCACACGGAGCATGACTATGATTCCTGCGTCTGCTTTGCCTGCGGCATGACCATCGGCCATTCGTATCTCACGTCGCGCTGCCCGATGTGCGGCCGTGTACCGGACTTTATTGACTCACGCGTACCGCAGGAGCTTTTCACCCGCTCCGAATATCCCGGCACGATCGAGGCCGTCGAATATACGACGCGTGACTACGTCGGCGAGCGCAAGGGCGCCGGTACGCTCACCTACACCAAGCGGATGCTCGTCTATCTCCCCTATGGATACGACGGTTCCACGCCGTGCAACGTGCTCGTGCTGCTGCACGGCATGGGCGGCAACGAGAACTATTGGCTCGGAAAGCAGCACCTCTATGCTGCTTACAGCACCGAGACGTATGTCTACACATCCCGAATGATCGACAATATGCTCGCCGCGGGGATGTGCCGGAACATGATCATCGTGACGCCGACCTTTTACCGCAACAGCGCCAACCTCTCCCGGTATGACCGCATCCCGGACGAGGAGCAGTTCGTCCGGGAGCTGCGCGAGGACATTCTGCCCTGCATTGTGCAAAACTACGCGACCTATGCCGCCGACGGCAGCGCCGAAGCGATCGCCGCGGCGCGCGATCATTTCGCCTATGCGGGGCTCTCCATGGGCTCGATCTACGCCTATAACTCCGTGATGCCGCTGTGTCTGGACGAGTTCGCGTGGTTTGGCTGCTTCTCCGGGAGCGACTGCTATGTGGATCTTGCCGCGGACGCGCTCGGGAGCGAGGCAAACGCCGCCTACCCGATCCGGTACTTTTATAACAGCATCGGAACGCTCGACTCGATGGCAACGCTCCACCGCGAAAACTTCATCGCGCTCACCGACCGCGTGGAGGGTCTGACCGACACGGAGAACGCCTGGTTCACCCAGCTCCCCGGCCTTGGCCACGAATACAGCGCCTGGATCGTCGGGCTCTACAATTTTTTGCAGGTTGTATTTGCGATGTAATTCCGTGGGCCACCACAACGCCGCACTTTACCAATATAAGATATCCGGAAGGACTTTTTGTCCTTCCGGATTCCTTTTTATTTTTTCTTGGATTTCCCGGCAGTTTTGTCCGGGAACTCCGCAAGAGCGCGCAGCCCGCGCTTGGCCGTGCTGCGGCGGTAAGCCTGCGGCGACATATCGTGCGTCGCTTTAAACGTCCGGGAGAAGTGGTCCACGCTGTCATAGCCGACAAGCGCGGAGATCTCGTGGATGCGGAGGCTGGAGCTGCTGAGATATTCCTCCGCGCGGGTCATCTTAATGCCGCGGACGATGTCCGTAAAGCTCATGCCCATATAGTTCTGCAGCATACGGGATAGGTAGGTCTCGTTATAATGGAACGTCTTGGCGAGCGTGCTCAGGCGCACGGTGCGGTAATTCTGCTGAATGTACAGCAAAATCGCACCGCAGTCGGCACGGGTCGTCTCGACGCGTCCGGAGCGAAGCACAGAGGCGTTTTCCCCGTACGCACGGAACACCGTCGCGAGGAAGAGCTCCATCCAGCTCATCGAGCACAGGTTGGCAAGCGGAGCCTTGGACGCGCACTCGCGCACGAGCTCGTGCAGAATGGCTAGTGTACTGCCGGATTCAAAGTCGCCCGCCATATGGAGGTAGTTCAGTTCAGCGGTTTCACCGGCGCCGTAAAGCGACTCGCGGAAGAAAACGCTCATTTTATCGCCGCTGGTCATCAGCGCGCCGAACTGCGCATCAAAGGTGGAGCGGCGCATATGCAGCGCAATGACATACGCCCCCTCCGGCACCTCCATGGTATGCGGCGTCTGCGGCGGAATGATCACAACGCCGCCGGTGTCAACCGAAAGAGGCGTTCCGTCAAAATTGATCACACACTCGTTTTTCAGCACAACGATCACGGTAAAGGAAGCGTAAACCGTGGGTTCTTCGCTCAGATAGGAGAACAGGCGCATCACGGCAACATCACGGCCGGGAGCGAAAATCGCGTCCTCGTCCGAGAAATGCGTACCGTCCGAGGCGGAGGTGTTCTGAAGAAACGCGGTGGCATCCACCGGCTGGGAATCGATGATCGAGCAGATCTCGTCAATGCTGTGCTTTACTCTGGACTCCGCCGTAACCGGAATGTGCGGCGAGGTAAGGAGGTGCTTCTTATCCATAAGATCGAGTGCTTCGCCGAGCGATGTCCGGACGCCGGTTTTGCGGTAATTTGCTGAAAGAAACTCCTCCAGGTCTTTTACCGTCGTCTGCAGGTTGGTCTTTTCCATGTTCGTTCCTCCCATTGGGGAAATGGATCATCCGTGTAAACTAATACACGTGTTCAAATATTTTCGATAATACTATATACACTTTTCATCGGAAACGTCAAGACCTATCGTAAAGAGAAAACAACAAATCATCGAAAAAGGTCGTGTGTTCTCTATTAAAGAAAAAAATCCGCGGATGGCACAGATGCCCTCCGCGGATGAAAAAACGGAGAGATGAAACCATCTCTCCGCTTTGTTGTGTTGGCGTTGACCTATTTTCCCAGCCCGTCGCCAGGCAAGTATCGTCGGCA
>CAVIVK010000258.1:0-3283 GCA_963645975.1 Bifidobacteriaceae bacterium
TATCCGCGCGATTCAGGCCGAGAGCATTGCGCACGTGAAGCTCATTGACGCCACGCCCATCGGCATCAATGTCCGCTCGACGGTCGCCACCTATGCGGGTATTCACGATGAATTGCGAAAGCTCTATGCAAAATCCGCCGGCGCAAAGGAAAAAGGCTATAAAGCCAGCGACTTTTCCTATAACACCGGCTCTCTGCGCTGCCCCGGCTGTGACGGAACGGGCGTCATCAGTCTGGACGTTCAATTTCTACCGGATGTCAACATTCCCTGCCCGGATTGCCGCGGCTCACGCTATGCAAGAGCGGCTTACGATGTGAAGCTCACGAACAAGGCGGGCGAGAGCGTTTCTCTGCCGGAGCTGATGGACATGGATGTGAGCTCTGCCATAGCGTTTTGCCGGGACTGGAAAAGCGTTTCGCAAAAGCTGGAGATCCTTCGGCAGCTCGGTCTCGGCTATTTGACGCTCGGCGAGGAAACGCCGAGCTTGTCCGGCGGCGAAGCGCAGCGCCTCAAGCTGGCCAGCGAAATCGGCAAGACGCAGGAGGATTCCGTTTTCGTGTTCGATGAACCGTCCATCGGTCTGCATCCGCTGGATGTTCGCGTGCTGCTCGGCGTTTTTCAGGCGCTTCTGGACAACGGCGCAACGGCGATTGTCATTGAACACGATCTGGACGTGATCCGAAATGCCGACTATGTGATCGACATGGGGCCGGGCGGCGGAGACGCCGGAGGCCGGATCGTAGCCACCGGAACGCCGCAGGATATCCAAAATGACGAAAGCAGTATCACCGGAAGATATTTATGATTTCCTTTCCCGCCTTACGTTTACCTTCTTAACAACCTTTTTTGTTGCACATGCCGCGGGAAAATGATAAAATGATTTATCTCATCCTCAGGAGGTGAGCTGCCATCGCCGCCGATATTTACGAATACAGCTCGGAAAAGCCGCTGTGCTCCCCCGCCGCGCCGGAAGCCTATCCGACAACGCACGAATACGAGCCGCCCTATGAGCCGAAGCGCAGCCGTCGGAAGAAATATGCTCCGCTCGCTGCCGCTGCGCTGCTGCTTCCGCTGCTCGCACTACTAAAAGCCCCTGCCGAGGTGCCAGATGCTGAGCCAGAGCCGGTTGCGACCGTTGCGCCCGTGCCCACGGAAGCGCCCGCTCCCGCGCCGGATTCAGAGCTGCGGTTTCTCTCATTTGCCTCGCTCTGCGAGGCCGAGGTGCGTTTCCCCGTGCCGGAGGACGTCGTTTCCGCAGAGATCACGTTCTTTGACCCCAATTTCCCAGACGAAGAACAGACATCGTCCATCCCCAAGGCCGCCATCGAGCGCGGCGAATACCGCACGATGCGCGAGACTTATTCCTCCGTGCGTGAGGCGCACCCGGAGTTTTATACGGACAACACCGTGGAAAGCACGCTTTCGGTGCGCATCACCATTACGCACGCCGATGGGCGCGTGGAAACGCTTTCCGCCGAACGCCCCGAAGCACAGCGCTTCACCATCGCCTGCGGCTATGACGCCGAAAGCGACACGGTGAGCGTTTATCTCATGCCGGCCGAAGACGGCGCGATCCCCGACGCCGTTATCGGAGACGATCTCTCCCTTCTCGGCGAGAACACCGTCTGCGTCTGGCCGGAGATCGAGGGCTATGACGCCTCGGCCGCGTCTGCCGAAAAGAACGAATACAGCAACCTTGTCACGCTCCCGCTGCCGGAGGAGCACGCGGAGCTTGTGACCATCCACGTATATTTCCTGCCGGACGGCGAGACCGAGCCCTTCGACTTTGCCGAAACCGTCCGAGCTTTGCCGCATAAGGAGGCCAATTCATGAAACCCACGAAGAAATCCCCCGTTCTGCTGATCGTTTCCATTGTTCTCTGCGCGCTGGGCTACGCTTTGCGCTCGCTCACGCCGGGGCTGGCCGATATGTGTCGGCATCTCGGCTTCATCTGGATTGGCTACAGCGTGGCCGCGCTGCTTTTGAAGCTGCCGAAGGAGACGCGCGCACAGACGGTGTGCTCGCTTGCGCGGAGCATTCTCTCCTATACGGCGGTGCTGCTCTCGGTCTTTTTCGGGCTGCGAGCGCTCGGCGTGGACGTGACGGCCTCGCTCGCAAGCGTCGGCGTTGTGACGCTGATCATCGGCTTCGGTGCGCAGTCGCTCATCGAAGATGTGCTCACGGGCATTTTCCTCATTGCCGAGGGGCGCTACAATGTCGGCGACATTCTCGTGCTCGACGATTTCCGCGGCAAGGTTGTGGATATCAGCGTGCGCACCACAACGCTCGAGGATTCCGGCGGCAACCACAAGATCATCAACAACTCCGAAATTCGCAATTTCCAGAATCGCTCGCAGAAAACATCCGTAGCGGTGAGCACAATCTCCATTTCCTACGAGGCCGATCTGCGCGCCGTGGAAGCCGTGATCGCCGACGCGCTGCCCGCCATATACGAGGAGAACCGCAATGTTTTCCTCGATGTGCCGCAGTATATCGGCGTGGATGAGCTTGCCGAAAGCGGCGTTGTGCTCAAATTCATCGTATCCGCAACGGAGGAGAACATTTTCGCCGCGCGCCGCGCGCTCAACCGTTCTCTCAAGCTGCTCTTCGACGAAAAGGGCATCGACATCCCCTATCCTCAGCTCACGGTACACACAAAATAAAACTGACGCAATACGCCCGGCGGAACCGGATGTTCTGCCGGGCAAATTGATTTTATCCATGATTTGATTCAAAAACTTTTCTGCATCCGCTTGACTCTACAATCGTTGTAGAGATTATACTGCCGTGTAGATTCATCTCCCGGAAGGAATGCAGATCATGGAAAAGAATTTGACCACCGGCAGCGTATGCAGAAATCTCGTTCGCTTCTCGCTGCCATACCTGCTCTCCTATTTTTTGCAGACGCTCTACGGCATGGCCGACCTCTTCATCATCGGGCAGTTTGAAGGCGTTGCCAGCACGACCGCCGTTTCCATCGGCTCACAGGTGATGCACATGCTCACCGTGATGATCGTCGGCCTTGCGATGGGCACAACCGTCTGCACCGCTCGGGCCGTTGGCGCGGAAAACCGGAAGCGGGCTGCGCAGGATATTGGGAACTCCGTTACGCTGTTCATGGCGGTTTCCGTCACGCTGACCGCCGTTTTGCTGCTTCTTGTCCGCTCGATCGTTTCCGTCATGTCTACGCCGGACGAGGCCGTAACCGGCACGGCGGCTTATTTGACCGTCTGCTTTATCGGCATCCCCTTTATCACGGCGTATAACATCATCAGCTCCATCT
>CAVIVK010000259.1:0-2630 GCA_963645975.1 Bifidobacteriaceae bacterium
CGGCAGTATTGATCGGGCCACCAGCCGCATGTCCCTGAACGCGGATATCGTAGATGTGGGCCATGTCGCAGATCTTCTTCACTTCGCTGAAACCGCCGCTGTTGCTGAGATCGGGCTGGATCATGTCAATGCTGCGGCTCTCATAGAAGGGGCGGTAATCCCAGCGGGTGTACAGGCGCTCTCCGTAAGCAATGGGCATGGGGACGGAGTTTTTGACCTCGCGCAGAAGGAGGGGGTTATCGGGAACAACCGGCTCTTCGAGAAGCATAATGTTCAGCGGCGCGATCATATTGGCATACTTGATGGCATCCGCCGCGTTTGTGAGACAATGCATCTCGCAGATGATGTCCATATCATCGCCGACGGCGTCACGGATCGCGGCCATGCGCTTGTAACCGATCTTCATGCGCTCGTTGGACAGCGTTTCAAAGTAGCAGAGCGGAGAGGGCTTGCCGTCCTCGTCGTAATAGAGCGTATCGACCTTGATGCAGTCATACCCCTGCTCCTTGGCCATCAGAGCCGCCTCAACGAACTCCTCCGGGTGTTTCAAAGGATGCTTGTCCCAGGTCTTCCAGCCATACTGAAGCTGGCTGGCATAGGCGCGAAGCTCGGGATTGAACTTGCCGCCGAGAAGCTGATACACCGGCGCGTTCATGACCTTTCCCTTAATATCCCAGAGCGCAATATCAATGCCGCCGATCGCAGACAGATAGATCGCGCCGCCCTTATAGCCCCACCAGGTGGAACGGAAGAGCTTTTCCCAGCTCAGCTCCGTATTCAGCGGATTCATACCGATGATCAGCTTGGAGAGCTCTTTGGCAAGACTCAGCGTACCCTCTGCGCCGGTTCCGTAACCCATGTTAAACTCGCCGAAGCCGCGGATCCCTTCGTCGGTATTCACAATGCAGTTGATGAGCGTACCCTGAGAAGCGTTTTCCATTTTAAGCTTCAGCAATTCTACAGACGTGATTTTCATGTTTCATTTTCCTTTCTTTTATAATTATATGCAGACGGTCTGTATCAGGCAATATCCGTTTTTTCGGCCGGAACGTACTTCTCCTTCATATAGCCAAAGCCAAAGAAGCTGAAAAGGATGGCCAGAAGGCAGGTACCCCAGCAGAATATCGCATACGGCATATATTGATAAACCGAAACTCCGGTAATGCCCTCCATATAGATGGTCGTCGCATTCCAGGGGATTATGGGCATGAAAATGGCAGCAACCGACTGAGCGACCGCAGCCATATCGGCGGGATGCAGGTCGTTTTCGATATATTTCTCCTTCATAAGATCTGCAGGAATGATCAGGCCCATATAAGAGCTGCTGGTTGCAGCATCGGTGATAATGCTGAGGAGAACGGTCGAAACGGCGAGACCGGCGCGGCTCTTCACGTTGCCGACAGTCGTTTCGGCGATGATATGGATGGCGCCGATCTCTACCATAACACCGGCGTAGGCCATGGCGCAGAAGAGCGTGAGGATCGTATTGGCCCAGGACGTTATGCCGCCACGGTTGACAAGCGATACAAGCGTAGCATTCACCTCTGCGGTGTCTACGCCGGAAACGACGGCAAGCTTAAAACCCGACCAGGCCGCGGTGAGACCGCTGGAAAGAGAAAACCCATTGAAAAGCATGCCGATGATAACGGCAAGAGCGCTGGAGACCAGAAGGCACGGGACAATGGGCTTCTGCATCAGGCAAAGAGCAAGAAGAACTACAAGCGGGAGAAGAACGATCACGTTCGTGCTGAAAAACTGCTCCGTTGCCGCCTTGAGTTCAGCTACGGTGCCGACATCCGCTCCAGCCCCGCTGTTGATCAGACCCACGACAAGATAGAACACCACGCAGAGCACAACGGAGGGGACGGCAATCATGGCCGAACGCTTGATAAACGGCATGGTCTGGGTCTCGCCAAGACCCGCGCCGAGATTCGTCATATCCGCCATGGGCGAGAGAAGCTGGCCGACATGAGCACCGGAAACGACCGCGCCCGCAAGAATGGGCATGGGCGCGCCCATAACCGAGCCGAGACTGATCATAACAATGCCGATCGTCCCCGCAGTCCCCCAGGAGGTGCCGATGACCAGCGCAACGATCGCGCAGAGGATGAACGCAATGACGCATAGTGCGCCCGGCGATACCCAATCGATCAGATAATAAATCAGAACGGGGATCGTGCCGGAGTACATGAAGGTCGACATCATAATGCCGATGCACATCAGAATGAGAAATATGCTCACCATGGAGCCGATCCTCGTCGCCATGGCTTTTTCAAGATCCTTCCAGGAATAGCCGCACCGCAGACCGATGAAGCACGCCCATACGGTACCGAGGATCAGCATCGGAACCACATTTATTCCGGCAAAAGATCCCCACAGCACGAGCGCAAGCAGCACGACCAGCGTGGAGAAGGCTTCCAGCTTCGTCGGCTTGCGGATTTCTTTTGTCCTTTTTTCTTTCTTTTTCATCTCGTTGACCCCTTTGTTCCTTTCAATGATTTTCGTTCCGGTGGGCGCGGGCGACTGGGTAAGTTGTTCGCCCACTCACTCGGTGAACAAATATTACTACATTGCCCCGCGATTTGCAAGAGAATTTATAAATATTTTCCGTTTTTTTTTCGCCGCTCTTT
>CAVIVK010000259.1:2640-6580 GCA_963645975.1 Bifidobacteriaceae bacterium
GCGTCAATCGGCTGACCGTCCGGCTGGCTTTGCAGCGGTTGATCAATATAGGCGTTTTGGAAACAAGAGTCGGTTCCGGAACCTATGTAAAGAAATTCTCGCTTCAGGACTCTTTGTCGGATATGCGGGAGTTCTTATTCTCGGATCAGGAAAGGGATGACATCAACCATTTACGGGCACTCCTCGAAGTGGAATGCTGCCGTCTGGCCTGTCTGAACGCGACCGACGCGGAGCTTGAAAAGCTGTGCCGGACCGCAGAAGAATTCTGCCGGAACGAAGAGCTTCTGATCGAGGAAAGCGATCCGAATCAGGCGATCGATGTATTTGACGAGATACTCGACTGCGATGTAAGCTTCCATCACCAGCTCTACATCATGAGCGGCAACAAGCTTTATATCAATCTCTTTTTTCTGATGGAGGACGCCATACGCAACAACCTCAAATGGCACATAAAAACCCGGATCAAGCTCCATGAGCCTCTGATAACGGCAGACCGCCATTTGACGATTGCACAAGCTCTTGTGAAACGGGATTTTGAGACATGCAAGGAGCTTTACCCCCTGCTGGTCGGCGTAGAGGAATAACCTTTTCCGCGACTATTCCCGCTCTCTGCCCTTTTTCCCTTGCAAAAGCCGGAAGGTCTTTTCCTATGAAAAAAATGCGCCTGCAGAGTTTTTTCTCTGCAGGCGCATTTTAATTATTCTGTCTGTCAGCCGCCGCGCGAGCACTTTTCCGCGTCGATGGCGAGCACCACCATGAGTGCGCACAGCGCATCTCTCGCGTCCGGCACATCGATGGTATAGGTATCCGTCCAATGGAGGAGCTCCTTGGATATGCGCGCGACGGTACGCCCCGCCGCATCCTCGATCGTATAGTCCCACTCCAGGAAGCTGCCCTGCACGCGCCAGCCGTTGAAATTCAGCGCAAACGCGGGGCGAAAGAGCGTGAACTCCTTGCGAATTTCCCCGATGTGCCGATCGCCGATATACAGCTCAAACTTCGGCAGAAGCGTCAGCACGCGCTCCTCCACGGTGGCGATGTGCCGCCCTTGCGGATCGAGAATGTGCAGGCAATGCCCCCACGCAAGCTTGCCCTCGACGGTGAAGGCCGTCACGCCGGTGGCTGTGTCGTAGATATCGTAGCTATCGAACCATGAGAAAAACCTCTGCTTAAAATAAAGCTTCAACCCGTTTCTCCCCTTTCGCGTCAGCGTTTCATTTTTGCGCATACGAGCGCGCACGCGCAGAGCGCCAGACACAGATATTTAAATTCATGCCCCGTGGTAAAATACATGGCGCTATTGAAGAAAAGATCGATCACCAATATCACAGCTACGGCGAGCGCGAGCGCCGCCGTCAGATGCGAGACTATGTTCTTCCATTTCACCGGCGGTCACTCCTTTGCGATGTAGAGGATATCGGTCACGTTCCGTCCGCCTCCGGCGGGCTGGTTCACGGTCGTATCTCCGTCCCAGACCATAACGGCGGATTTCCCGCCGTCGAAGTTGTAGGCGAGCGTGCAGCCGAGACTTTCAAAAAGCTTGGAAAGCTCCGCGAGCTTATAGCCCCGCGAGCCGCCCTCGCCGCGCCCGTCCACAACAACGAAGCAGTAGTGTCCCGGCTCATAATACCCGAGCGCCGCGCGCGGATTCACCCCGGCGATGTTTGTGTTGTACAGCTCGATGCTTTTCCCTTCGTCGTCCAGCAGCGAGGGGCCGAACGACCACACCTGCAAAACGCCCTTTTCCATTTCGGTCTCCATGTTGAATTCTTTGCCGTGAAAGACCTTCATTGAGCCGTCGGTGTAGTAAACAAGAATGTCGTCAAAGCCCGTATTGCGGATCATCTCGCCGTTTCGCACAATGGGGCCATAGTCCCGCGAGAAGGCATAGTCCCCGTCGATGGCGAGAATGGCGTTGGCTTCCGATGCCATGTCCTGGACGCTCCGGTAGCCGTTCGTCACGTAGTTCGTGCGCAAATACTCGCTCGAGCGAAGATAAATATCGGCGATATAATAAACGACGAGGCCTTTTTCGCCGTTATCCTCGTACCGCGTCCAGCTCACGCTGACGTTGGCGCTGCGGTAGGAGTTCTCCGTCTGCTCCACCGTTCCGTCGGTGAAGGGGCCGGTGGGTTCCGGCGTTTCACTCGGCGTTTCCTCCGCCGCATCCAGCTTTAGCGTCGGCTGCGGGGTAACGGCGGCCGTCGGCTCCGACGTTGCCGCTGGGGCTTCCACGAAGCCATGCCCCAGCAAATACATTCTCCCGTGGTGGAAGAATGCAAATACAAGCAAAATCACCGCGGCAAGGACGATATCCATTGCGGCTCCCGCCAGAGCGCGGAGCCTTTTTTTCGTTTTCATAGCGCATCCTCCTGCGGCGGGTATTTTACCGCAAAAGTTCCTTTTTGTCCACACCGCCGGAAAAGGGTTCTCCGGCCGCATCGTTTCCCTGCCGGCGGGCAAGCCGGCTCTTCAAAAAGCTCAGCGCGAGCATGAGCGCCGCGCCCGCGGCAAACCATAGCGCGTCAAAATCCGCCAGCGTCATGGCGTGCTGCGGCACTTTAAGCGTCGTCGGGCCGACGACGATCGCATAAATTGAACCAACCATCATGCCGAGCACCGCATACGTCACGGCGCTCGCGTGGTTTTCCATGAGCTTTTTGAGCATATGCGGAAACACGGCAAGCCCCGCGGCAATGCCGAGCGTAAGCGAAACAAGCATCCAGAGTCCCTGAAAATGCAGCGCCAACGCGTCCTTCAGCGCCGCAATCACCGGCAGATACAGCCCGAACGACATGAGAAGCGAAGAGCCCGAAATACCCGGCAGCACCATGGCGGTGATGGCGAGAGCGCCGGCAATAAACACATAGAGCGCCATGCCTACGCCCGCGCCGGACGAATTTGCCACGGAGGAAAGGTTGAGCGCGGCAAGCAGCGCAACGAGTGCTGCGCCGAACGCAAAGGGGAGCGCGCCGCGCCGGAGAGAGCCCATCACGGCGCGCTGCTCGGCAGCCACAAGCGGCAGCGACGCGATCACAAAGCCGAGAAAAAGGGAGCTCAGCTTATAAATGCCGGTCGTAAATGCCGAAGCGAGCGCCGTAACGGCGAGCGCCATGCCCGCAGCCCAGCCGAGGCCGAGCTTCAAAAGATAGAAAAGCGCGTGCTTTTTCTCGCTCCATGCGCCGTGGACAAGCGCGTCGAGTGCGCGGACGAACCGGTCATAAAAGCCCAGCAGGAACGCAATCGTCCCGCCGGAAACGCCGGGAACGCTGTCCGCGAGCGCCATGGCAAAGCCGCCGAAAAGCATATAGGCAAGAGAATTCATACTTTCATCTCCTCAAAGAAAATGACATCGTCCGATACTCTTTCGGACGATGCCATTTTCGTATATCGGGTTAAAACGGAAATAAAAAAGAGTTAAAGCGTTTTTAAACGGCGTCGCGATAGTCCGGCGCGCAGATCTGCTGCACCGTGACAGCGCGGGTGTGGTCGATGTGCGTCCATTCCGGCGTTACGAAGAGCGACTGCACCACGATCGGCACATACGTGAGCATGAACACCGGGAACGTGAACATATAGGCGATCTTCTTCCACGCCGCACAGTGGATGCTGCGCCACTCCGTCGCGGTCGTGATCGCGCCGAGGACGAAGAGCGTGAGATAAAGATTCATCACCGTTTGCAGCGCCGAGATTGCAAGCACGTCCCACTCGTGGTAATGGAACACGTTGATCGCCGCCGCGCCGAGATTCACCACGATGCTCAGCCCCGTGAGCACCGCGGCAGGCATGATGCTCATCGCCATATCGTAGCAGGAGAAGCTGCCGCGGAACATGCCGGAGAGGAGCTTTCCGCCATATTTGCGGAACACCTGCAGATACCCGCGCGACCAGCGCAGGCGCTGCGCCCAGGACTGTCTGAAGCAGACGGGCTGCTCATCGT
>CAVIVK010000260.1:0-3230 GCA_963645975.1 Bifidobacteriaceae bacterium
GTCCGGCAACACGGCAACTGAAGGTTTTGTCTATCTGGAAAGCATCAATCTTTCCAAAGCTGACCCAACAGCGACCATTCAGTTTGACTTCAAGGGTGCGTCCGGTATTCGCAAGAAAAATGCGACGGTCGGTATCGGCTACAATCTCTATGACAATTCCGGCAATTTGGATGAGTACAAAGTCGGCTTTGTGGTCAAGACTATCGACGGACGTGATAACTCTGTGGAGTTCCTGAATGGCATCAAAGTCTTTACCGGAGACGTGATCGGCAAGGTCAGCGAAGACCAACTTCGCCGCATTCAGATCCGCGAAACGATTCTTTCCCACTTGGAGCGGGAGCGTCAGCTTTTCCATAAGGGCATTAAGGTCTTGTCTCTGTTCTTCATCGACGAGGTTGCAAAGTACAAGCAGTATGATGAGGCTGGGCATCCATTCAACGGCATATATGCGGATATGTTCGAAGAAGAGTACAATGATATTCTCAGCTCCATGCAGCGGGAAATCGGAGATGAGGACTACATTCGGTATCTGGACGCGATTTCCGCCCATGATACCCATGCCGGTTACTTTTCCGTTGATAAAAAAGGCAAGATGACTGACAGCAAGCTCTCCGACAAAAAGGAAGGCACCTCCGACGATATTGATGCCTATGACCTGATTATGAAGAACAAGGAGCTGCTTCTGGATCGTGATCCGAAAAAATCCCCGGTGCGTTTTATTTTCTCGCACTCCGCACTGCGTGAAGGCTGGGATAACCCGAATGTGTTCCAGATTTGTACGTTGAAGCAGAGCAGCAGCGAGGTTCGCAAACGTCAGGAAGTCGGTCGCGGATTGCGCCTCTGTGTCAATCAGGACGGCGAGCGTATGGATGCCAACGTCCTCGGCAATGATGTGCATTCCATCAACGTCCTGACCGTTATTGCCAGCGAGAGCTATGACAGCTTTGCAAAAGGCTTACAGAGCGAGCTTGCCGATGCGGTTGCAGGACGTCCCGTGGCGGTTACCGCCGATCTCTTCAAAAATAAGGTCATTGTGGATGCAAGAGGCAACGAACAGGTTGTGGACAGCGATACAGCTCAGGCAATTTATTTTGATTTGATCGTCAACGGCTATATTGACAAGAAAGGCGTACTGACCGATAAGTATTATGCCGACAAAGCAAATGGTACAATTCAAGTTGCAGAGGAAGTGGCAGACAGCCGTGACTCTGTGATTAATATCCTCAACTCTATCTATGACAGCCGCGCCATGCAGCCGGAGAATGCCCGCGATAAGAACGTAGAACTGCAAGTTGATCCCGACAAGCTCGCCATGCCGGAGTTTAAGGCTCTCTGGAAACGCATCAGCCCGAAATCCGTGTATGTGGTCGATTTTGACACCAATGAACTTGTTGATAAGGCGATTGACTCTCTTAATCGGAATCTCCGTGTGCCGAGAATCTACTTCAAAGTTGAAACCGGCGCAATGGACGAGATCAAGTCAAAGGACTCGCTTCTTGACGGAAGCGCATTCTCGAAGTCAAAGTCATCTACTTATGACAGCAGCAAACAAATCCGTGCCAACAGCCGCGTGAAGTATGATCTGATCGGTAAACTGGTCGGAAAGACCGGTTTAACACGGAAAGCAGTAGTTGCAATTCTGACCGGCATTGAGAAATCCATTTTTGAGCAGTTCAAGTTTAATCCGGAAGAGTTTATTATCAAAGCAGCCGCCTTGATCAATGACGAAAAGGCAACGGCAATCATTCAGCACATCACCTACAATGTGCTGGATGCGCATTACGACACAGACATCTTTACCGAACCGACCATTAAGGGAAAGCTCGGAACAAACGCGATGAAAGCGCAGCGGCATCTATACGATCATATCGTGTATGATTCTTCAAACGAGCGCGATTTTGCGATCGATCTAGACACCAACGCAGATGTTGCAGTTTATGTGAAGCTGCCGGACAGCTTCTATATCGCAACACCGGTCGGACATTATAACCCGGACTGGGCAATTGCTTTCTATGAGGGCACGGTAAAACACATCTATTTTGTGGCGGAGACGAAAGGCTCTATGTCCTCTATGCAGCTCCGGCTCATTGAGGAATCGAAAATCTGCTGCGCAAGAGAGCATTTCAAAGCGATCAGCACCGGAAATGTGGTTTATGATGTGGTAGACAGCTACCATTCTCTATTAGAAAAGGTCATGAAATAAAAAAGAGCCTCTGCCGACGCCCGACCGGGCATCGACAGAGGCTCAAACTATTATACGGTGAATTGGCTCTGTAACAGATGGATTATAGCAGACTTTTTCTCATCTCACAAGCGGTATTCACGCTTTTGTATCCGGCGAGGCGAGATTGCTTTCGCGGCGGTATTCGAGCGGCGCGCGGCCATAGGCACGGCGGAACGCCGCGGAGAATTTGCTCTGGTTGAGATAGCCTGCGCGGTTGGCCACCTCAATCACCGATAGGCGCGTTTCGCGCAGAAGCTTTGCCGCCAGGAGCATCCGGCGGTGCGCCGTATACTGCGAAATGCTCTCCCCGAATACGCCGGAGAAATAATTCTTCACGCTGCTCTCGCTCACCGAGAAGCGCTCGGCAAACTCGCGCGCCGTGTGCTGCCGCGAAAGATCGGCAGATATGATCTGCTCCGTCTGCCGGGCAATCTCTACCTGCGTTCTCGTATAGTATGCCGCTATCGCCGGCTGCACCGGCGCGCTATCCGAGAGCAGCAGCGCAAGAAGATCGATGACCGCCGTCTTCCGCCCCGCGATGGCGCTGCCGCCGCTGTTTGCATCGAAAAGCCGTTCGAGCAGCGTCTCCGGCAGGACAAGGGGCGCGAAGAATGTCTCGCCGTCCGGGCAATACCGCTCCCGGAGCCGCGCAATATCCACGCCGAAGCCCTCGCGCAGCAGCGGCACTCCCTCCGCCGCCGTTTCCGGGTCGATAAAGAGCTCCACACCCTCGTACACCCGACCCGGATACACATATTCCTCCCGGGCAAACCGCTCCGTGAGGGATATCTGCCCCGCAGTCTGGAACACGCGGCGGTTATCGTTGAGCACAAGCTCGCAGCGGCCACGAGCGCAGTAGTTGATGATGAGCGGCCCTCTCGCCTCCGGCGTTCTCTCCTCCGGCTGCGGCGCCGGCCAGCGGGGCGCATCCACGGCGATCTGCGCGAGCGTCACGCCCGGAAAGAGTGCGTAAAAGCGCATCCGCCCGCTCCCGTCGTCGAGCGCG
>CAVIVK010000260.1:3348-5842 GCA_963645975.1 Bifidobacteriaceae bacterium
GGCGCAGCTGCGCGCCGTCCGGCTTTTCTTCCACCGTTACGCCGGGCAGCGCCCGGCATTGTTCGAGTATATTCGCTGTGTTCATGCTTCTTCCCTCTTCGGAGTCAATATCGTTTTGGAGCGAAAATGCCGCGCGGCGGTAGACGGCGGGGTGCGCTCCCTGCTATAATCCTCCGCGAGTTAGTCAAAGCTAACCGAAGAAAATGGAGGATGAAATAATGAACGAAAAAATTCAGGCGAAAGACCTTATCAGCCTTGGTCTCTTCACCGTGCTGTACTTTGTGCTCGGCTGCTGCGTGGCAATTCCCATCGGATTTGTGCCGGTTTTCCTGCCGGTGCTCGGCGCACTCTGGACGCTGGTTACTGGCATTCCCTTCATGCTGTACGCCGTGCGCGTGAAGAAGTTCGGCCTTGTGACGATCATGGCGATCCTCTCGGGTCTGCTCATGGGTCTGACCGGCATGGGCTACTGGGGCATTCTCACGGGTGCGGTGTTCGGCGTACTCGGCGATCTCCTTATGAAGTCCGGTGAATACCGCAGCGCGAAGAAAACGATCCTCGGCTACGGCGTGTTCAGTTTGTGGATGGTCGGCACGTACATCCCGATGTACTTCATGGTCGAGCAGTCCCGCGCAGACTTTGCCGCAGGCTTCGGCGAGGAATACGCCGACAAGGTCATGTCCGTCATGCCGACATGGAGTCTGATCCTTGTGGTCGCCGGCATTTTCGTTTTTGCGATTCTCGGCGGTCTGCTCGGCAAGGCCGTGCTTAAAAAGCACTTTGTGAAGGCCGGTATCGCCTGATGGGCGCATCGGATCGCACCGCAAAGCGGCGCGGCCTGCTGCTTGATCCCCGCACGAAGCTGTTGATGCTTATCACCGTAACGTCGCTGATGCTGTCTACCGGCAACAGCGGCGTTATGAACATCGTCAAGCCCGTGCTGAGCATTCTGCCGTTTGTACTGCTGCTTACGGAGGGAAAATGGAAGACGGCGGCCAAGTATCTCGTGCTCTATGCCGTGTGCTTTGCGCTCGAGCGGCTCGCGCTCTACCGGCTTTCGGGGCTCGTATCGTTTCTGCTGCTGGCCGTTTGCTCGATCATGACGCGCTTTGCCCCCGGCATTATGATGGGCGAATTTCTCATTGCGTCCACCTCCGTGAGCGATTTCATCGCCGCAATGAAGCGGATGCACGTTTCAGAGAAGATCATCATCCCGCTCTCGGTCATTTTCCGGTTCTTCCCCACGATCGGCGAGGAAAACCGCGCCATTGCCGACGCCATGCGCATGCGCGGCATCCGCTTTGGCAGGAAGCATCCGGGACGGGTGCTCGAATACCGTCTCATTCCGCTGATGATCTCCATTGTGAAAATCGGCGACGAGCTCTCCGCCGCAGCGCTCACGCGCGGCCTTGGCGCGCCGGTGCATCGCACGGATATCTGCAAGATCGGCTTTCACGCGCAGGATTTCGTTATGATCGCCGTGTGCCTTGCAGCGTTTGTGCTCACGTTCGGAAGCAGGTGGCTTGGATGATCGAAATCAAAAACGTATCATTTTCCTACCAATCCGGTGCGGCCTCCGGCGGCGTGCGCGACGTATCGCTCACCATCCCGGAGGGGCAGGTCGTCGTGCTCTGCGGCGAGAGCGGCTGCGGCAAAACAACGCTCACACGCCTCATCAACGGCCTTATCCCACACTATTTTGAAGGCGAGCTCACCGGCTGTGTGGAGATCAACGGACAAAACGTCACCGCGCAGCCGCTCTACGATACGGCGCGGCTCGTCGGAAGCGTATTTCAAAATCCGCGCTCGCAGTTTTTCAATGTGGACACCACGAGCGAGATCACGTTCGGCTGTGAAAACCTCGGCATGCCGCGCGAGGAAATTCTCCGGCGGCTGGAGCATACCGTATCCGTGCTGCACCTGGAAAACCTGCTCGGCCGCAGCATCTTTGAGCTCTCCGGCGGCGAAAAGCAGAAGATCGCATGCGCCGGGGCTTTCATCATGGACCCGGACGTTTTTGTGCTCGATGAGCCCTCCGCCAATCTGGACGCCGACGCCGTGCTCGATCTGCGGGATATGATCGCGTATCTTAAGTCGCTTGGCAAGACCGTTGTGCTCTCGGAGCACCGGCTCTATTATCTGCACGGTATCGCCGACCGGTATGTGTATCTCCAGGACGGGCGCATCGCCGGAGACTATACGAGCGAGGCGTTCGAGTCGCTCGGCGGCGAGAAGCGCCGCTCGCTGGGGCTTCGCGCGCTCTCGCTGTGCGAGCTGGCCGTAAGGGGCGATACGCTCCCGGCGGCGCAGAAAGCGGAGCTGCGCGGCTTTCGCTTTGCCTATAAGAATGCCCCCGAGACGCTGCACATCGGCAGCGCCTCTATCCCCTACAGCGGCATCACCGGCATCATCGGCCACAACGGCGCGGGAAAGTCCACATTTTCCCGCTGCTTCTGCGGGCTGGAAAAGCGGTGCGGCACAGTCTCTGTAGACG
>CAVIVK010000261.1:0-4820 GCA_963645975.1 Bifidobacteriaceae bacterium
GATCGAAGCGCTGCGCGAGCGCGGCGTGAAAAGCACGCAGGCGACGCTCTCGCGCGATATCCGCGAGCTTCGCCTTGTCAAAGAGCTTTGCCCGGACGGCGGCTACCGCTATGCCGTTCCAGCGAGAGAGGATTCCGGCGACCAGCTTGACCGCCTGCGGAAGATCTTTCGCGAATGCGTTGTGAGCTTCGATACGGCGCAGAACATCGTTGTTATCCACACGCTTCCGGGGCTTGCCAACGCCGCGGCGTCCATGCTTGACAATCTTGATGTTCCCAATCTTGTTGGAACGCTTGCGGGAGACGATACCGCCTTTCTCGCCATGCGCGATGTACAGACGGCGCTGGACTTCTGCCGGGAAATTGAGGCTATGCTGTAATGCTCAAAACACTCCACATTGAAAATATCGCCGTCATCGAATGCGCGGATGTGGAATTCTCTGCCGGACTGAGTGTATTGACCGGCGAAACGGGCGCGGGCAAATCGATCATCATCGATTCGCTCAATGCCGTCCTCGGCAACCGCGTCAGCCGGGAGCTTGTCCGCTCCGGTGCGGAGCGCGCTTCTGTCACGGCATCGTTTGAATCGGCAGCCGCGGAGCGTTGGTGTACGGATAACGAGATCGACGTGGATGACGGCGAGATCATTTTGCAGCGCCGGATTACTGCGGAGGGAAAGACGTCCGGGCGCGTTAACGGCGTGCCGGTTACGGCCTCGCAGCTTCGCGAGCTTGGGGCACTTCTGCTGGATATCCACGGGCAGAACGATGGCCGCCAGCTTCTGGACGAGCGTCGTCATCTGGCTTATCTGGACGCTTTCGGCGAGTGCGGTGCGGCGCTTTCGGCGTACCGCGAAGCGTTTGACGATTATCGCGCGCTTGTCCGCGAGACCGAGCGTCTCTCCATGGACGAAGCGGAAAAGCAGCGCTTGGAAGAGAGCCTGCGCTACCGGATCGCCGAGCTTACGAAGGCGGAAATCCGCCCCGGTGAGGAAACGGAGCTTACGGAACGCCGCGACCTTCTTCGCAACAGCGAAAAGCTGACGGAGCACATATCCGCTGCGCTTTCTGCACTCTATGATTCCGACGGCAGCGCTGTTGCGCAATGCGGCGAGGCGGAGTATAATGTCTCCCGCGCCAGTGCGTGGAGTGCCGACCTCTCGGAAACGGAGGAGATCATCCGCGGTGCGCGGCTCGCGCTGGAGGACGCTTCCGAACGTCTGCGCGAAAAGCAGCAGCTTCTGGACTTCTCCCCGGAGGAGTATGACCGGCTGGAAGAGCGCCTTTCCCAACTTCGCCGCCTGGAAAAAAAGTATGCAACGGATGAGGAAGGTCTCGCCGCGCTGCTTTCGGATTCCCAGCACCGGCTCGACGAGCTGGAATACGCCGGTGACCGACTCCAACAGCTGGAAAAAGAAACGGCGAAAGCATATGCACTCGCCGAAAAGAGGGCGCGCTCGCTCTCCGATATCCGAAAAGCGGCGGCAGCGCGGCTGCAGGAGCGCGTTGTTGGTGAGCTTCGCGATCTCAGCATGCCGTCAGTTCGTTTTGAAGTGCGGATCGAGTTTCAAACCGGGAAGAACGCTCTCACCACGTCCGGCGCGGACGAGGTAAGCTTTGTCATGTCGGCCAACGCCGGCGAAGCGCTTGGGCCGATCAGCCGCATCGCTTCCGGCGGTGAGCTTTCGCGCATTATGCTTGCGCTCAAGAACGTCTTTGCCGAAAAGGACGGCGTAGATGCGCTGATCTTTGACGAGATTGATACCGGTGTCTCGGGCGTTGCGGCGCAGCGTGTGGCGGAAAAACTTGCCTCTCTCGGACGGACAAAGCAGGTGCTCTGTGTGACCCATCTTCCGCAGATTGCCGCGATGGCGCAGCAGCAGTATCTGGTGGAAAAGTCCGAACATAGCGGACGGACATATACGAACATCCGCCTGCTTGACCGCGAGGGCCGCCGGTATGAACTGGCGCGACTGAGCGGCGGCGACCGGATTACAGATACGCAGCTCGCGGGCGCGGAAGAGCTTTTGGCGCGTGATGAGGAATTCCGCGCGTCCCTTTCCTAAGTGATTTACCCGCATTGCGCGGGAAAAGAATAAAAAAGGAGTAAGATTGATGCAAATTTACGAAGAGCTTGTCCGGCGTGGCCTTATTGCGCAGGTCACCGATGAACAGGAAATCCACGACCTGATCAACAACGGAAAGGCTCGCTTCTATATCGGCTTTGACTGCACAGCGGACAGCCTTACCGCCGGTCACTTCATGGCGCTCACGCTCATGAAGCGTCTGCAGATGGCAGGCAACCAGCCGGTCGCACTTATCGGCGGCGGTACTACCATGATCGGCGACCCCTCTGGCCGCACGGACATGCGCAAAATGCTCACCAAGGCAGACATCGATCACAATGCCGAGTGCTTCCGTCGCCAGATGGAGCGCTTCATTGAATTCGGCGAGGACAAGGCCATCATGGTGAACAATGCCGATTGGCTCCTTGATCTCAACTATATTGAGCTTCTGCGCGAGGTGGGCACGTGCTTCAGCGTGAACAACATGCTCCGCGCCGAGTGCTACAAGCAACGCATGGAAAAGGGCCTGAGCTTCTTTGAGTTCAACTACATGATCATGCAGAGCTATGACTTCTACCACCTCTTCAAGGAGTACGGCTGCAATATGCAGTTCGGCGGTGACGACCAGTGGAGCAACATGCTCGGCGGTACGGAGCTCATCCGCAAAAAGCTCGGCAAGGATGCCTACGCTATGACCATCACGCTCCTGACCGATTCGCAGGGCAAAAAGATGGGCAAAACGGCGGGCAATGCCGTCTGGCTCGACGCGAACAAGACCTCTCCGTTCGATTTCTACCAGTACTGGCGCAATGTGGACGATGCGGACGTTATGAAGTGCATCCGCATGCTCACGTTCCTCCCGCTTGAGCAGATCGATGAGATGGCGGCCTGGAAGGACGCGCAGCTCAACACCGCCAAGGAGATTCTGGCTTACGAACTCACCAAAATGGTGCACGGCGAGGACGAGGCTGGCGCTGCGCAGGAAAAGGCAAGAGCTATTTTCGGCGGCGGCAGCACGGAGCACGTACCGGAGTCTGTCATTTCCGAGGGCGATCTTGCGGATGGAAAGGCCGACATTATGAGCCTTCTTGTGTTGAGCGGTCTCTGCGCCTCCCGCAGCGACGCGCGGCGCAATATTCAGCAGGGCGGCGTCCTGTGCGGGGAAGAGAAGGTCACCGATCTTGCCAAGTCGTTCGATGCGGAAGAGCTGCGCAAGGGCGTTGTCCTGCGCCGCGGAAAGAAGAGCTTCAAGCGCGTAGTTTTGAAATAATGACAGAAAAACGTTTTATTGCAGGGATTGGCGCGGCCAACATGGATCTGCACGGACGCAGCCGTGCTGCGCTTATTCTGCGTGATTCCAATCCCGGCTTTCTCCACACGTCGCCCGGTGGTGTCACGCGAAATATTCTCGAAAACCTCTCCCGCATGGGCGAGAAAACCGCCCTCTTTTCCGCCGTCGGCAACGACCTTTACGGTCGGGAAATCCTCGCCTCCGGCGAGGCGGTCGGCATGGATATGTCGCATATGCTGCGCTGCACGGACTGCGGCAGTTCCAGCTATATGGCGCTTATCGACCCGGAGGGCGACATGTTCATCGGTATGTCCGATATGCGAATTCTGGAGCACATCACCCCCGAATGGCTGGAAGAGCAACGCGACGCGCTTCGAGAAGCGGATGCCATTGTCTGCGATCCCTGCCTGACACCGGAGGCGCTTGAATGGATTACCTCTGATGCGCTTGCGGGGGTTCCGGTCTTTTCCGACCCGGTCTCCACAACGTACGCCCGGCGTCTTGCCCCATTTGCCGGAAAGCTCTACTGTCTCAAGCCCAACGTGCTGGAGCTTGCGGCTATGACCGGCTGTGAGATTGCGGACAACTCCGACATGGAACGCGCCGTGGATGTACTTCTGGAACGCGGCACGCATCGAGTCGTTGTCAGCATGGGGCAGCACGGCTGCTACTGGGCTGACCGCGACGGCGCGAGATTTTATGCCGCGCTTCGTCCTGTGAGCCAAATGGTGGACGCCACCGGCGCGGGAGACGCCTTTATGGCCGGACTTTTATATGCTTACCTGCACCGCTTCACTCCTGAACGGGCGGCGCGCTGGGCTCTGGCGGCGGGGATTATCGCCGTTACCAGCGCCGGAACTGTCAGTCCGGGGATGAGTGCGGAGCTCGTCAATAAGATTCTGGAGGAAAATGAATTATGAACAGCTTTGAAAAGTATCTGGACGTTACGCCCGAAATCCGGCAGGCTCTAAAGGAGAATAAGCCCGTCATTGCGCTGGAGAGCACGATCCTCAGCCACGGTATGCCGTATCCGGAAAATCTGGACTTTGCGCACCGCGTGGAGGAGACCATTCGCTCGCTCGGCGGCGTTCCGGCGACCTGCGCGATCATTAAGGGACGGCTCAAGGTAGGCCTCACGGAGGAGGAACTAGAGCTCATGTGCCGCGCTGAGAACGTCGGCAAGGTGAGCCGCCGCGATGTGGCGATTTATGTTGCACTCGGCCGCGATGGCGCTACGACCGTTACTACTACGATGATTCTCGCTGCGATGGCGGGGATTTCCGTGTTTGCCACCGGCGGCATCGGCGGTGTGCACCGCGGCGGTCAGGATTCCATGGACATTTCTGCTGACCTGCAGGAACTTGCGCACACTCCCGTCACAGTCGTCTGCGCCGGCGCGAAGCAGATTCTCGATATCGGCCGCACGCTTGAGTATCTGGAGACGATGGGCGTTCCCGTTATCGGC
>CAVIVK010000262.1:0-5840 GCA_963645975.1 Bifidobacteriaceae bacterium
CGGCAAAGCCGCACGGCATTTCCGGCTCGACGCGTCAGCGGAGCTTTCCGAAGCGCAGCGAAAGGAAGTCCGCCGCGCCGCCGCGCTGCGCCGCTCGCTCACAACGGAAGCGTGTGCCGCGCTACGCCGGGCAAAGGAGCTGCACGACGCGCTGGAGGCAAAATACCGTCCCTTTGTGGATTTTCGGGCGCTGACACGCTTTGAGCAGAAGCATCTGGAAAAAGCGTTTTCGGCATAAGACCGCCGCAGGGCACATATACTTGTCCCGGAGAGAACAACGGAGGTATGCTTTCATGAATATCAGCGGGGAAAAGAAACGGGACATTCTGCGCTATGCCGGCTACATTGCGGGGACACTCGGCGTGGGCGGCCTTTCAGCGCTCCTCTCCCGCGGCGGCATGGAGGTTTTTTCACATCTGAAAAAGCCCGCTTTCGCCCCGCCGGGCTGGGTGTTTCCGGCAGTCTGGACACTCCTTTATGTTTTGATGGCAATCAGCGCAGCGATGATCGCCGGTGAGAAAACAAAGCCGTCCCGCGACGCGCTTTTCACGTACTGGGCGCAGCTTTTCGTCAATTTCTGGTGGTCGATCTTTTTCTTTGCCTGGGGACTTCGCCTCACAGCCTTTTTCTGGCTGCTTCTGCTGCTCGCTCTTGCCGCCGCAATGACAGTTCGGTTCGGAAAAATCCGTCCCACCGCAGGGAAACTGAACATCCCCTATCTTTTGTGGCTTGTTTTCGCCGGGGTGTTGAATATTTCTGTATACATTTTAAACAAGTAAAACGTTTCCGATTGGCCCGCAATTGATTTGCGGGCTAATTTTTTGTTAAGACTTGTTTTTTCGCAAAAAACAGTATTGAAAAAATTCGTTTCTTCCTGTAGAATTTACCTCTGCCCTGATCCCTTTAGCAAAAAATAATTTGAGGAGTGAAGTAATTGGACAAACTGTTTTGGATCGGCTTCGTCGGTGCTGTCGTTGCCGGTCTCTTTGCTGTTCTTCAGGCAAAGAAAGTCATGGGCTATTCCGAAGGCACCGAAAAGATGCAGAAGCTTGCCGCTTCCATCCGTGAGGGTGCCAACGCTTATCTGAAGCGTCAGTACACCACCGTTCTCAAGGTCTTCGCCGTCGTGTTCGTGGTACTGCTGGTGATCGCTTTTGCCTCCAACGGCAAAATGCTCTCCAAGTTTACCCCGTTCGCGTTCGTCACGGGCGGCATCTGGTCGATGCTCGCCGGTCTCGTCGGCATGAAGATCGCCACGAGCTCCAATGCTCGTACCGCGCAGGCCGCCTCCGAGAGCCTGAACAAGGGCCTCCGCGTGGCGTTCTCCTCCGGTTCCGTTATGGGCTTCACCGTTGTCGGCCTTGGCATGCTGGATATCACCATCTGGTTCTTCCTGCTGCGCTACGCCTTCGGCATCGATGATCCTATGACTCTCGGCAACATCATGGTCATGAACGGCATGGGCGCTTCCTTCATGGCGCTCTTCGCCCGCGTCGGCGGCGGTATCTACACCAAGGCCGCGGACGTCGGTGCCGACCTTGTGGGCAAGGTCGAGGCCGGCATCCCCGAGGATGACCCGCGCAACCCCGCCACCATCGCCGATAACGTCGGTGACAACGTCGGCGACGTCGCCGGCATGGGCGCTGACCTGTACGAGTCCTATGTCGGCTCCATTCTCGCCACCTTCGCGCTGAGCGCCGTCGGCGGCTACGGCTTTGCCGGTATGCTGCTGCCCATGGCTCTCGCCGTTGTCGGCATCATCTGCTCCATCATCGGCTCCTTCCTCGTTAAGACGAAGGAAAACGCCTCTCAGCAGGCACTGCTCAAGAGCCTCCGCACCGGCACCTACACCGCGGCCATTCTCGCCGCCGTGCTCGCCGCTCCCCTTTGCTACCTGATTCTCGGCAACGCAGGCTGGGGCGTTTACGTCGCCATTCTCTGCGGCCTGATCGGCGGCTGCGCCATCGGCTACTTCACCGAGTATTACACCTCCGACACCTACAAGCCCACCCAGGAGCTCGCCGCGGCTTCCGAGACCGGCTCTGCCACGATCATCATCGGCGGCATCTCCCTCGGTCTCAAGTCCACGCTGACTTCCATCCTGATCGTTGCCGCCGCCGTTCTCATCAGCTACTTTGCTGCGGGCGGCTCCAAAACGATCGTTGACGGCGCCGGTCACTTCACCGAGGCCTTCAACAAGGGTCTGTACGGCATCGGCATCGCCGGCGTCGGCATGCTCTCCACGCTCGGCATCACTCTCGCGACCGACGCTTACGGCCCCGTGGCCGACAACGCCGGCGGCATCGCCGAGATGGCCGGTCTCCCCGAGGAAGTCCGCGAGCGCACCGATGCTCTCGACTCTCTCGGCAACACCACCGCCGCCACCGGCAAGGGCTTCGCGATCGGCTCCGCTTCTCTGACCGCTCTCGCGCTGCTCGTCTCCTACGTCAACATCGTGCAGGAAGGCACGGACGAGATCCTCAACTTCACGCTTACGAGCCCCACCGTTCTGGTTGGTCTCTTCATCGGCGCGATGCTCACGTTCGTGTTCTCCGCGTTCACCATGAGCGCTGTGCAGCGCGCAGCGCAGTCCATCGTTGTGGAAGTCCGCCGTCAGTTCAAGGAGATCCCCGGTATCATGGAATACAAGGCCGATCCCGACTACGCGCAGTGTGTCTCGCTCTGCACGCAGGGCGCTCTTCATGAGATGGTCGCTCCGGCTCTGCTCGCCATCATCGTGCCTCTGGTTACCGGCCTCATCCTCGGGCCCACCGGCGTTGTCGGTCTGCTCGGCGGTGTGTCCGTCACCGGCTTCGCGATGGCTGTGTTCATGTCCAACGCCGGCGGCGCCTGGGACAACGCGAAGAAGTACATCGAGGGCGGCCACCACGGCGGCAAGGGCAGCGAGCAGCACAAGGCTGCCGTTGTCGGCGACACCGTTGGCGACCCGTTCAAGGATACTTCCGGCCCGTCCCTGAACATTCTGATCAAGCTCTGCTCCACGGTTTCCATCGTGTTCTCCGGCCTGATCATCGCCTTCCACCTGATCTAAGCTTCAACGACAAAACCCCTGCATGGTTCAAAAGGCCATGCAGGGGTTCTTTCTATTTCGTTTAAAAACCGAGAATGTTCAAAAGCCTCTGAAGCTCAGACGCGGACGAGGCGCAGGTTTTGATATCCTGTCCTGCCAGCTTTGAGGCATCCGTGGTCGTGACGGTGAATGCCTCCTTCCCTCCTTCGGTCTCATACTTCCATGTGACGCTGCCGAGATTTTCGATCTCCGCGAGGAGCACACACGAGCATTTCTGCATCTCTTCTTTTATGCCCGCTTCCCTTTCCTGCGCGACGGGATCGTCCAGAAGAATCGCCCACCCGTAGGGCTCGGTATCCGTCTGCAGCTCGTTTGTGAAGCTGCCGACACGGTTTGAAACGCGGAGGAGCGAGGCGATATTGGCATTCGCGCTCATATCACCGACATAGGGGTTCTTCGCCTCATACAGCTTCGCCGTGAGCCAATCGATGGACTCACCGTTTTCCCAGAGGACGAGGCCATTGACGGTGACACTTGTAACGTCTCTCGCGACGGGGTATTCCCACGTAAAATCTCCATTCTGATTCTGATGGACCGGTCGCAAAGGCGTAACATAGATTTTTATCTCCACGGCGCCGCTTTCATCCTGTATGGTACTCGCTCGGGCAAGATCCATACCGCCGTCGAAAAACGTACCGGTCAGCCGCACCGTTTTGTCCCTTACCGTGACGACCGCAGCGAGCGAGCCGGGATCAGCCGGAACCCCCTTATACATGATTCCCAGCGTTACGGCCAGCGCGAGCAGCACCACGACCGACACGATGGTGGTCACCTTGCGTGAGCTCTGGCGGCGCACCTTTTTGAGATAGTCGATCTCCTTTTCTTCTGTCAGCGCGGTCTCCTCCGGCTCTTTCATCCGGCGCAGCGTTTCGCGGCAGTCCGGACATTCGTCCATATGCCGCTCTACCGCGACTTTGGTCTCCTCGCTCACGACACCGTCAAGGTACGAGGGCAGAAGGTCGCGGACAACCTCGCAGCTAAGATCATTTTTCATCGTCTTTTTCCAACTCCTTTCGCAGCGCTTCCCTGCCGCGGTAATACGTGACGCGCGCCCAGTTTTCCGTATGCGATAATATTTCGCCGATGTCCCGGAACGAGAGCGCACCAAAAATGCGAAGATACATCACCTCGCGCGCATCGCTCCCGAGTGTCTGCATTTTCCGCAGCAGCTCCAGCTGTGATTCCCGTGCGAGAAGCGCTTCATCCGGCGCTTCCGGTGCAGGTGCCATTTCGTCCAGTTCCTCCTCCGGCGGATGGCGGCGCTGATACGTCCGCCAGACGTTTTTCGCGATGCCGCAAAGCCACGTGGTGAGCTTTCCTTCGCCGCGATACTGTCCGGCAGTGCGTACGGCCTGATAGAACGTTTCCTGCGTCAGCTCCTCTGCGAGATCGGCGCTGCGCGTTTGCGCAAAGAGATAGCGGTACACCGTCTGCGCGTGCTGCCGGTAAATTTCTTCCATGCTCTGCATCCGTACCGCCCTCCTTTCCGTTTCATCGTATATAAGTGCAGAAACTGCGCCTTTCGTTACAAAAAATCCTGTGCCGGAGCACAGGATTTTTCTGAGCTTTTCAGGTGAGCTTCTTAACGGCTTCCGATATTTCCTCGAAATGTGCGCCGTGGGAGGCTTTGACGAGCACCGCATCGTCCGGCCGAATAAGTTCCGGCAGCTTGGAGAGCAACTCGGCGCGATCCCGAAAATAGATGCCGGTCTCTCCCGCGCCTTCGGCAATGTGCTTTGCCAGCTCGCCCTGCGTGATTACAAGATCGACGCCGTGCGCCGCAGCGTACTCGCCGACCGAGCGGTGGAGCGCCGGAGCGTTCTCCCCCATCTCCAGCATGTCGCCGAGGATGCACACACGCCGTCCGCCAAGCGAGGAGAGAGAGTCGATCGCCGCACAATCGGACGTTGGATTGGCGTTGTAGCAGTCGTCCACAAGTGTGCAGTATCCGGTTTTGACGACACGGGAACGGCGGCCGACCGTTTCATACCGGGCAAGGCCGCGCGCGATCTCCTCGTCCGATAGGCCGAGCTCCAGCGATACAGCCGCCGCGGAGAGCACCGAGTAGATCATATATGTACCGTAGGCCGGGACGGTCACGGCAAAGTCACGCCCCTCTGCCAGAATCCGGCAGGAAAGGCTCTCGCCGTTTTGCTGTACGTCCGCAGCGCGGACAGCGCAGTTTTCACCGAAACCAAAGAGGACGGTTTTCCGCCCAAAATTGGCCTTTGAGAGCAGCGCGTCGTCTCCATTGGCAAAGATAATGGCGTCATCGTTCATGCCCAACAAAATTTCCGACTTTGCCCGCAGGATGCCGGGGCGGTCGCCGAGCGCTTCGAGGTGCGCGTCGCCGATGTTCGTAAAGACCGCCATATCCGGGTGCACCATATTCGTAAGGCGCGTCATCTCCCCGAAGAGGGAGACGCCCATTTCGATCACAGCAACGTCATAGTCTCCGTGCAGGCCGATAAGCGAAACCGGAATGCCGATCTGTCCGTTCATGCTGCCCGGCGTTTTGAATACCTCGTATTTCCCGGAGAGTGCGGCAGCGAGCATTTCCTTTGCCGTCGTCTTGCCGACGCTGCCGGTGACGCCGATAAACGGGATATTCCACCGCTTCCGGCTTGCCGCGGCAATCTGCTGCATGGCCGCAAGCGTATCCGGCACAACGATGCGCGGCTCGCCCGATGCGCCATGCTCCTCGCACAGCACTGCGAGCGCACCCTTTTGCAGCACGTCGGGGATATAC
>CAVIVK010000263.1:0-3046 GCA_963645975.1 Bifidobacteriaceae bacterium
CCGTCTATCGTGTCGAGCTGCCGGGCGGAACGGCGGAGTATACCGTTAACATTCTCAAAGGCTTCGTATTTCGAAGCTGGATGGATTATCTGACCTTCGGCCGGTATGGCACAGGCGGCTGGGCTTCTCCCGACGGCACGATCAACTGCATTGAGAAGGCATATGATTTTGAGAGCGAGCGGTTTCTCATTTCTCTGCTGAAGCACGAAGCACAGCATACCGTGGATATGAAGAAATTCCCGGAAATCACCCCCGCGGAGCTGGAATACCGGGCAAAGCTTGTGGAGCTCCATTACTCCGGCGATTTGGGCTTGCTGCAAAAGTTCTTGTCGGAAGCGGATGAAAGCAAAGCCAATGACAGTCACGCGGTCGCTTCTGCGCGCCTCAAATGCGAGTTTGCGGACACGGATCCAACGGATCTCTCCCGCATCCAGACGCGGGCGCTGGAACTGCTTCAGGCGCATACGCAGGAATTGGAAGAAAAATATGGGAAGTATGAAACAGCGTGACTTTGAAAGTCACGCTGTTTTTGCGGCTTTGCAAGTCGCTGCTCTGTGCCGCTTTATGGAGTTCTACGCTGCGTCGGTTGTCCTTTTTCCTTTTCTGCCGTTTAATGGGCAGGAAAGGGGAGAGTAATATGAAACATAAACCGCAGTTTACGCCGCTCGACACGGCGACATGGAACCGGAGGGAGATATTCTGGTACTTTTCGCAAATGGCGCCGACAGGGTATTCGCTCACCGTGGATCTGGACGTTATGCACCTGCGTGCCGTGCTGAAGACGGCCGGGATCAAATTCTTCCCGGCGTATCTCTGGCTTGTGACAAGATCACTCAACGAGCAAGCCGAGTTTAAGCTCGCCGAGCGAGAAGGGAAGCTCGGATACTACGATACGCTCACGCCGCTCTATGCCGCGTTCCATGAGGATGACAAAACCTTCTCGCTTTTATGGACGGAGTACGACGACAATTTTCGCGCATTTTATCGTGCGTATCTCGACAACGCGAAGCGGTACAGAGATAACCACGGCATTCTTGCACAAAAGGACGCCGTCCCGCCGGAAAATGCCTACACGGTTTCCTGTATCCCGTGGGTCTCGTTTCGGAGCTTTTCTGTCCATTCGTATGAGAACAAACCGTATTACTTCCCGTCGGTCGAGGCAGGGAAAATCTATGCGAGCGGGGAGAGCCTTTTGCTGCCGCTCTCCATCACATGCCACCATGCCGCGGCGGACGGCTACCATGTGAAGCGCTTCTTGGAAGTTTTGCAGGACGGCATGGATCACATGGAACAATACGTGTAAAAGGAAAGCGCCCGCGGAGACAATAACAGTCCCCGCGGGCCCTTTGTATGGATATCAGTCTGTATAGCGGTTGATGAATTCGGCGCGGATTTTGGAATAGACGATTTTCTGCTCCTTATAAAGCCCGAAGTTCGCCGAGAGCATAAAGCTGATGGCGGCGGCGATGGCATAGTACTGGATGTTTGCCCCGCCGAACATCTCCACGCCGAGGAAAATGGCGCTGATCGGGCAGTTGAGCGAGCCGCAGAACATGCCGAGCAGTCCCACCGCTGCGCCGAGCCCTGGCGCGAGACCGAAGAGATTGCCGAGCACGCATCCGGCGGTCGCGCCGATGAACATCGCCGGGACGATCTCGCCGCCCTTATAGCCGGTTGTCATCGTGAGCACCGTGAAGAGCATTTTGAGTGCGAAGGCCTCCGGGCGGGCATTGCCCTGCATGGCAGCGGCGATCACATCCATGCCCGCGCCGTTATAATCCCGCGTGCCGAGCACAAGTGAGAGCAGCACGACGGCGCTGCCGCCGAGAAACACGCGAAGATAGCTGTTTGGAACGGCCTTTCCGAGCGCCTTTCCGCCTTGCCGCAGCGCGATGCAGTAGATAATGCTCAGCACCGCACAGGCAGCTGCGATGGCGACAACCGTTCCGGCGCTCGCCCACGTAAACGGGATAGCCGCGCCGAGAGGGAACGTCTCTGCCGCCGCGCCGAGAGCGCTTGCAAGATACGCCGCGGTGAGCGACGCCGTGAGGCACGGCAAAATGGCAGAAAAATGAAGAATGCCAACACTTGCGACCTCCATCGCGAACACCGCCGCGGTGAGCGGCGAGCCGAAGAGTGCGGAGAATACGCTGCTCATGCCGCACATGACGATAAGGTGTATATCCTTCTCGTCCAGCCGGAGCGCCTTGCCCAGTTGATAGCCAAGCACGCCGCCGAGCTGCAGCGCCGCGCCCTCGCGTCCGGCGGAGCCGCCGAACAGATGCGTGATCGTTGTGCCGATGAAGATGAGCGGCGCGGTTGAGCCGGGAATGGAAGTTGGCGCATGAATGGCAAGCAGCACGCCGTTGGTGTCTGTCGGGTGCATGCCGCGCAGCCGGTATAGCCATACGATCAGAAGACCGCCGAGCGGCAGCAGATACAAAAGCCAGGGGTGCGCGCCTCGGAGCTGCGTTGCCTCGCGGATAGCGTAGCAGAACGCGGTGCCGACCAGCCCGCCGAGCGCGCCGATCACAAGCCCTGCGGCTGCCCACAAAACGAACGTGCGCATATACCGTGCCGTAAGCTTCGCGTGGCGGCGGAAGAGGCTTTTGCTGCTCTCCGCCGCGGTTTTTTCGGAGTCCATCGGATATTCTCTCTCTTTCTCTTTTCGGATTCCCTTTTCGGATAAACGGATAAGGCGCGGCAGGTCATGAAAACCTGCCGCGCGTTTCGATTGCTTATTCGCCCCGGAGATATTTTTTCAATCCGGCAAAGTCGGCGCTCTCCAGCGGGAGCGGATACCCGTCCTTGATATCCCAAAGCCGGTGTGCGTCCGAGCAGCGCAGCCGGTGAATGTGCTCCGGAATGCCTGCGGGTTCTTTTTCATAGTAGAGCTCTACGGCGTCCATATCCAGATCCTCCGGCCAGCAGCCGAGAATGGAATAGAGGGAGTTGGACGGCTTATCCACATGCGCGGGCCAGATCAGGCCCGAATACTGCCGCACGGCACGGCTGAGCTCGTTGACGGAAATGCGCCGCGCCATGA
>CAVIVK010000264.1:0-3725 GCA_963645975.1 Bifidobacteriaceae bacterium
AGATACGCTTCCTCAAATGCGATGTTCCAATGGCGGCGCAGGATGAGCGCTGCCAGACGGTAACGGTCGATCTCTTCCTCAGAGAGCGGCGAGAGCTTTTGGTACTCCTTGAAAAAGCCCTTCCCGATGGAGCCGCGGATGGCGGAAAAGAGCGCAATTTTCGCTCGGCTCGCCTCCGGGAACAGCTCTGCCTCCGAGAAAAAGAACTCCATGAGCGCTTCCTCCACGGCGCGGCTGCCGCGCGCGGCGGTCATCCAGTCGATGATTTTGCACTCGCCGGACCTGTCCACGAGAACGTTGCCGGTATGAAAATCGAGATGGAGCACCGTGTCGTCGTCCGGGAGAGCGCGGAGATATCCGGCGGCGCGCGTTTTTTCCTCCGGCGTCAGAAACGCCATGCAGTCCTCATCGAGAATGCCGAGGCACACCTCGCGCACGTCGTCAAGCTCGCGCGTGTGCGCTTTCTGCACGCGGACGTGGCAGCGTGCAAGGTCTTTGCCCGCTTGGAAAAGGTACGCCGGATTTTTCCCCGGCATATCGTTTTGCGAAACGCCGTCAATGTAGTCCATCACGAAGCCAAAGCGCCCGTCGCGCTCGACCACGTCGTAGACCTGCATCCCCGTGCAGCCGAGAGACGCGGCGATTTTCGTATTCTTATACTCCTTTTCGGCGTATTCCCTCGGATAATCGGGGAAGAAGAGCTTTAAAATCTTCCCGTCCTCCGTGCGGAAAACCTCTGCCGACCGGCCCCGCGCAAAATGTTCGCCCATGTTCCGCCCTCCTGTAAGTTTTTATTCGACTTCCAGTATCTGCTTCGCGGCCTCTTCAGCGGCGACGGCGCGCGAGAGCGCCGTTGCAAGATCCGCCCCAACCGCGGTAAAGCCATGGTTTGCCATGATGCAGAGATCGTGTGAGCGCAGCACCTCAGACGCGCTCTCCGCGAGCTTTTTCGATCCGCTTACACCGTAGGCAGAGCAGGGCGCGTCGATCTCCGACGTGCGCAGGCTCTCCCGGCAGGCAGCAAACGTTTGCAGCGCCGCGGAGTGCGTGTGGATCACGGCGCGCACGTCGCCGCGCGCGGCATAAATGCGCCGGTGCATCTCCCGCTCGCTCGAAGGGCGCTGCCCGGCGGCAAAGCTGCCGTCCGAAATACAGATTTCCACAATGTCCTCCGGGCGGATACGGTCATAGTCCACGCCGGACGGCGTGATAAGAAAGCGGTTTTCGTCGATGCGCGCTGAGACGTTGCCCCACGTCGCCTGTATGAGCCGGTTTTCCACAAGCTCCTTCCCGTAGGCAATGACCGATTCACGCAGCGCGAGATCGGGAACATTTTGCGCCTCCGGCGCTCGCTCTTCGCCCTGCGCCGCGGCGAGCGACGGACGGGAGTATTTTTTTGTATATACCGCGTGCTCCATAAGGCAGAGCGGCGCGCCGAGCGGCTTTGACGTTCCAATGCGGTGCGAGAGCAGCGCCGTCATGCTGAGCTTCTCGAGCAGAATGCAGGCGGCGATAAGCTCATTTTCAAACCGCGCCGTTACGATAAAGCCGGTACCCGGGATGACGCACGCGATATCGCCGCGCCGCGGCGCGCTTCGTACCGGCACGCGCACACCGAACATCTGTGCGGCGTCGTCCGTTTCGGCGCGAAGAGCGTGAGGAGACCGGACAAATTCACGGGTGTACCGCCCGGCGGTCAAAACGGCCATCGGAGCGGAAACGGCGGAAAAAAGCTCCGTTGTGGCCGGCTCTCCGGCGGCGCTGTATACGGCGCCGGGCGCGCTCATCACGAGTGCATTTTCCTCCCAGAGCCCCAGCTCTTCCAGCCGGGCACGGATGGAGGCAAAGCGCTGCTGTGCCGATATCTGTGTCATGGTGATACCGCCTTCTCAGAATATTGCCAGGTAATGCAGGAGACTGTAGAGATTGAGCGCGATGATGAGAATGCCGACGATGGCGAGCAGCGGGCGGACGGGGATCTTTTTGCAGATCCACGCTGCGAGGGGAGCTGCGCATACCCCGCCGATGATAAGACCGAGGATCGTCTGCCAGTAGGACGTAAAGTCGCGGATGAGGACGACAAATGTGGTGGTCTCGGCGAGCGTTACGAGAAATTCGGCGGTATTCACGGTGCCGATCGTCTTTTTTACGTCGTGGCCGACGGCGAGCATCGTGGATGTCACGACCGGCCCCCAGCCTCCGCCGCCGGTGGCGTCGAGAAAGCCTCCGGCAAGGCCGAGCGGGTAAATGCCCTTGCCAATGTGGCGCTCCTTATGATGCTTCTGAAACGCCTTGCGCAGTATGACGAAGCCCATGATGATGAGATAGGCGTCGATAAACGGCTCAAGCGCATCTCCGGCGCTTGAGAGAAACCATGCGCCGGCCACGCCGCCAATCACGCCGGGAATGGCCAGATGGAAAAAGAGCGACTTGTCCACATTTTTGAGCTTGATGTGGGAGAGCCCGGACGCGAGCGTCGTGGGCACCTCCGCCACATGGACGACCGCGCTTGCGAGCGCGGAGGGGAGCCCCGCCACGGTTTTGAGAAACGTCCGGCAGCTCACGCCGTAGGCCATGCCGAGCGTGCCGTCAATGATCTGCGCGGCAAAGCCGATGATGATAAAAAGGATGAATCTGCCCCAGTTCATAGCGTGCCTCCCCCTTCCAGAGCGTCGAGAATGGTGTCGGTGAGCCGGTCGACGCACTCCTCTTCGCTGAGAACTTCCGTATCGAGCACGAGCTCGGCGTCGGTGGGCTCTTCATACGGGGAGTCTATGCCGGTGAACGAGTGGATCTTCCCTTCGAGGGCTTTCTGGTAAAGCTTTTTCGGGTCGCGCTGCTTGCAGGTCTCCAGACCGGCGCGCACCCAGACCTCGAGGAAGCGCCCGTCGGCGATGCGGCGCGCCTCGGCGCGCCCGGCGGCGAACGGAGAGATGAACGTGCAGAGCGTCACGAGCCCCGCATCGCGGAAAAGTCCCGCGACCTCGGCGGCGCGGCGGATGTTTTCGACTCGGTCGGCATCCGAGAAGCCGAGATCGCCGCATAGACCGCGGCGCAGCTTGTCGCCGTCAAGCATATAGGCAGCGACGCCCTTTTCGCAGAGCCGCCGCTCGACCTCCTGCGCGATCGTCGTTTTGCCGGAGCCGGAAAGCCCGGTCATCCACACGACGAGACCGCGCCGTCCGGTGAGTTCTTCGCGCTCGGCGCCGGTCATGGCCTCGGCCGACCAGCGGATGTTGCGCTTGTCGTAATCGTCGGAGAGCAGCGCCTCGGTGACGATGCCGCCGCCCGCGATTTCATAGTCGTCCACGATGACGAACCGGCGCGTGCCGTCGCAGCCGGAATCGGCGGTGTCGAACGCCGTGGGGCGGTCGAGCCGGAAAATGACCTCGGCGACCTCGTTTTTCTGCACTTCGCTGCGCTCGATGCTGTCGAGCTCCGAGGCGTCTACGACGCGGAGAATGCTCTCGAGCTTTGCTTCCACCTTGGCGGTGCCGCACTTGAAGTGATAGCGCTTGCCGGGACGCAGCGGCTCTTTGCCGAGCCAGAACACGTTCGCGCGCAGCCGCACGCCGACGAATGGCGCTTCCTCGCTCTCCAGACACGCGATCTCGCCGCGGCGGACGAAAATCTGCTCGGTCATGGTAAAGCCGGCGGCATCCCCGGCGATGAACTTCTCCGGCGTGGGTGCAGAGAATACCTCGAGCGAAGCGACGGTCGTTTTC
>CAVIVK010000265.1:0-3319 GCA_963645975.1 Bifidobacteriaceae bacterium
CGATTACGTCGTGCTCAACGGCACTTCCAAGACCTACACCATCTCCGCCGCGACCGTCTCCGGCGAGGACGGCACCATCTACAGCGAGCCGCAGACCCCGGACACCACCGAAAACACCACCACCGAAGTGACGCCGCTCGATCCTCCCGCGCAGGAACCGGAAACCCCGGCCGAAGAGCCCGCACAGGAAACGCCCGCCGCGCCGAGCTTCTCGCACAACGCCGCCATGGGTCAGACCATTGTGGATACCGCCATGCAGTATCTGGGTGTCCCCTATGTCTGGGGCGGCACATCTCCCTCCGGCTTTGACTGCTCCGGTCTCGTGTACTACGTCTACGGCCAGTACGGCTACTCGCTCAACCGCGTGGCGCAGGACATGTATTATAACGGCGTGGACGTTGATCTCAACGACCTCCAGCCCGGCGACATTCTGCTCTTCGGCAGCAGCATCTACAACATCTGGCACGCGGCAATCTACATCGGCGGCGGCAGCTTCATCCACGCGCCCTACTCCGGCGCGGTGGTCAGCACCCAGTCTCTCAGCGGCACCGCCGGCATGCGTCTCGTCGCCGCCCGCCGCATCGTGTAAAAGCTTACCCCCGCTTATCCCCGCCTTCGTCTGACGCCCCTCAAAAGTGGCGGGACGATGATCCGGATACGGCATTTTTCCCCGGAGAATTTATTCTCCGGGGATTTTTGTTTTTCTCCTCTATCTTTAAAAGACGCATCCCCCGAAAGCAAGTGCTTTTGGGGGATGCATTTCCTTATGATTTCTGTGTTGCGCTCGCGCGCAGACCCTGCACCTTGCAGGGGACGCCATTGTCGGCGGCGAGTTTTTCGAGCGTTCCGGTCAGCCGCGGCGCGGCGGCGTTGAGGATTTCCGCGGCCATGCGGTCGCGCACACTATCGGAAGCGTGGAGCAGCACATTGGCCGCCATGCCACCGGAGAGAAGCGGCGCAAGCGGGCTGCCGTTCTGCTTCAGCCGGTCAGCGACCTTGGGCAGGATCTCCTTTACGAGAACTTCGTAATCGATATCGGAAAGTTCCATTTCGAGCTTGATCATTGTTTTTCCTCCTCTGGGGTATTTCTTTTGTTATTATACCACAGGATTTGCCGTTCGTAAATCGCCGCAGTCTTGACATTCCGGCACGCCGTCCGTTATACTTCGCGGAGAAAGGAAGTCGATTTTTATGGGATATAGACTGATGGCCGCCGATTACGATCTCACGCTCACACGCTCTGACCGGAAGGTCTCGGCGCACACGCGCGAGACGATCCGCGCCGTATACGCGGCAGGCAAGTTTGTAACGCTCGCCTCCGGACGGCTCGGCGGAAGTGCCGCAGTTGCGCGCGAGCTTTTCCCCGGCGACGTGCCGCTCATTCTCGGAAACGGCGCGCTGGTGCAGAGCTGCACGACCGGCGAAACGCTCTCCGAAACGTTCATGGAGGAAGAAAACGCGCTCACGCTGCTCCGCTGGTGCCGCCGGAGAGCGAGCGCCGCTATCATATACAGCCGCAGCGGGATCTATACTGACCGCGTGAACGCGGTATCGGAGCTCTATGCACAGCGCTCTTCGAGCACGCCGCTGCCGCTCCCCTCCCCCGAGGCGATCGCGCACGAGGGCATGTACAAAATTCTGCTGCTCGGCCTGCCGGTGACCGTCCGGCGCGCGGGGAAAAAGCTTCTTGCCGATCCTCCCTGTCCGGTAGACTGCTTTACGTCCAGCCCGGAGGCGCTGGAGATTGTGCCGCCCGGCGTCAACAAGGCCGCCGGGCTTGCGCGCGCCGCGGAGATTCTTGGCATACCGCGCGAGGAGACCATCGCCATCGGCGACGGGGAAAACGACATTTCCATGCTGCGCTGGGCGGGGCTCGGCATCGCGATGGCCAACGCGTCCGACGCTGTGAAAGCCGCCGCAGACGTCATCGCGCCCGTCTGCGACGAGGACGGCGCCGCCTGGGCGATGGAGAAGTATTTGCTGTGAATAAATGCCCCCCTCTGACGCAGGCAGGCACTCCCCAGCGGGCGGAGCAGAGCCCCGCCCCTACAGAACACCCGTAGGGGCGAGGCTCTGCTTTGCCTCTTAAAGGTTCCCTTACAAAAGGGAGCCTTTTATTTTTCCGCCCTTTTTCGCAGGGCACGGCGGGTGCGGCGGATGTGGCGCTCATAGTCGCCGCTTTCCAACAGCTCCGCAAGCACCAGCTGTTCAAAGAGCGGCACGGTGCAGGAATAAAACCCGATCCGTTCGGCATACTGCGCCGCGAGTTCTTCCGAGAGCACCATATAGCCCATACGCAGCGACGGCGCGACCGTCTGCGAAAACGTGTTGAGGTAGATCACGTTCCCGCTCTCGGCAAGCGAAAACACCGTCTCCTCCGGCTTGGAGGCGACTGTGAACTCCGAGGAGAAGTCATCCTCGACAATATACCGCCCCGGCTCACTTGCCCAGCGGATATACTCGCGCCGCTTCGCCGCCGACGCCGTAACGTTGCTCGGATAGCTGCGGTAAGGCGTAATGTGCAGCACCGTGGCGCGCGTCCCGGCAAGCGCCTCGCTGCGGATACCGTCCGCGCCGAGCGGCAAAAGCTCCAGCGACGCGCCATGCGCGCGGTAGACAAGCGCGATCTTCTCATACGAGGGATCCTCCGCCGCGTAGATGCGCGCCGCACCGAGGAGCTGCACGATCAGCCCATAGAGATACTCCGCGCCGGAGCCGATGAAGATCTGTTCCGGCTTCACACGGATGCCGCGGCTGCGCGCGAGATAGCGCGAAATCGCCTGCCGGAGCGCGTCGCAGCCGTTGTTCGGGCTCTTTTCCAGCAGCTGCTCGCCGTACTCGCTGATGACGCGGCGCATCACACGCGAGAGCACCGAAAACGGAAAGTCTGCCCTCTCCCCCGCCGGGACAGCCGCCGGTTTCACCGGCGCACTCGGCACAAAGCCGTCCGTATCGTGAAACTGCACGTAATGCCCGCTCCGGCGGCGAGCTTCCAGATACCCCTCATCCGTCAAAAGCGCGTAAGCGTGCTCGACTGTGACAACACTCAGTCCCTCCTCCTCGGCGAGCTGCCGCTTGGACGGCATCCGCGCACCGAAGGAATAGTCGCCGCGCACGATCTCCCCGCGCAGACGCTCGTATAGGCGCAGATACGCCGGGCGGTGTTCATTCTCCTGTTTCATCTGGTGTTATTATTTTCTCCTTCTCTGGATATTTTAATATACCCAGAATATTGTATGCTAAGGTCAAAGAAAAAGCAAGGGAGATCATACCATGACGACGAAGAAAAAATACGGCACGCGCTGGCTCTGTACAACGG
>CAVIVK010000266.1:0-2930 GCA_963645975.1 Bifidobacteriaceae bacterium
GCGGGCGGTCTGCTCGTATGTTCCGGCGGCGTGCAGAAGGGTCTCGAAAAGGTCACAAAAATCATGATGGTGTGCCTCCTGGTGCTCATCGTTGTGCTCGCCGTACATAGCATGACGCTCCCCGGCGCAGCAAAGGGCATCGACTTCTACCTGCGCCCGAATCTGGACACCATCCGCTCCGTCGGCATTTTCAACGTGATCACCAACGCCATGAATCAGGCGTTCTTTACGCTCAGTCTCGGCATTGCCGCTATGGAAATCTTCGGCAGCTACATGCACGACGAACACACGCTCACCGGCGAGTCGGTGCGTATCTGCGCGCTGGACACGTTCGTGGCAATCATGGCCGGTCTCATCATCTTCCCCGCCTGCTTCAGCTACAATGTGGAGCCGGGTTATGGTCCTGCGCTCATTTTCATGACGCTGCCCAAAATCTTTCTCGACATGCCCGGCGGGCGCGTATGGGGCTCGCTCTTTTTCCTGTTCATGACGTTTGCAAGCTTCTCCACCGTAACGGCGGTCTTCGAAAACCTGATCGCAAGCGCGTGCGACAACTGGGGCTGGAGCCGCAAAAAATCCGTTGGCATTGTTGGCGCGGTGCTCTTCGTCGCCAGCATCCCGTGCGTTCTCGGCTACAACGTCTGGAGCGGCTTCCATCCGATGCCCGGCAAGGACATCCTCGACTTTGAGGACTTCATCGTCAGCTCCCTGCTGCTGCCGATCGGCTCGCTCATCTATCTGCTGTTCTGTGTGAGTAAGAACGGCTGGGGATTTGACAAGTACCTTGCCGAGTGCAACAAGGGCAAGGGCATCAAAATGTCCCCGAAGTTCAAGGTCTACTTCCGGTATATCCTGCCGATTCTTATTATCATCATTCTGGTCGTTGGGCTCATTCCCCTGTTCCAGTAAGGCGGTGGACGCATGGCATCAAGTTATTATAAGCCCTGCCCGGAGCTGGATCGGTGCGACGAACTGATCGAAAAATACTGGGAGACCGAGCAGTATGATAAGTGCTTTGCCGGTCATCTGGAGCTTGCGGAAAAGGGCTATCCCCTTGCCGAATGCCAGGTCGGGTACTTCTATTACCGTGGACTCGGCGTGGAGAAGGGCCTCGCCCAGGCGTTTTACTGGACGCAGCGCGCCGCCGAGCACGGCGACCGCGACGGGCAGTACAATCTCGCCACGTTCTACGAAAACGGTGAGGGCGTCGAGAAGAACATGGACGAAGCAAAGCGCTGGTACCTTCTCGCCGCACAGCAGAAGCAACGCGAGGCTATAGCCAAATGCCGGAAGTTGAAAATTATGTAAACTAAATTATGTAAATATAATGTAGCAAAAGACAGCACCCCACGGCTTTGTGGGGTGCTGTCTTAGTTTACATAACTTTAAATTCCGAGATATGCCCTTTGCTCTTCGGTAAGGGTGTCGATGGTGATGCCAAGCGTGGAGAGCTTTTTGCGGGCGATGGCGTCGTCAATTTCATGCGGGACGCGGATGACGCCGGGGCAAAGCTGTGCACGGTGGTCGGCGAGATATTTGGCGCTCATAGCCTGCACCGCAAAGCTCATGTCCATGATCTCCGCCGGGTGGCCGTCGCCGGAGGCGAGATTCACGAGCCGCCCCTCCGCGAGCACAAAGAGGGTTTTGCCATTCGGGAGGACGTAGCCCTCGATGTTATGGCGTGCCTCGTAATGCTCCGTGGCCATTTCACGCAGCGCCGCCACGTTGACCTCCACGTCGAAGTGCCCGGCGTTGGAAAGGATCGCTCCGTCCTTCATCATGGGGAAGTGCCGCGCGGAGATGACGTCGTCGCAGCCCGTGACGGTGACAAAAATGTCGCCGCGCTTGGCCGCCTCGTCCATCGGGAGGACAACGAAGCCATCCATATGCGCCTCAATGGCACGCACGGGGTCGACTTCCGTTACGATGACCCGCGCGCCGAGACCGTGCGCACGCATCGCCACACCCTTGCCGCACCAGCCATAGCCACAGACCACAACCTCCTTGCCCGCAACGATGAGATTCGTCGTGCGCATGATGCCGTCCCAGACGCTCTGGCCGGTACCATAGCGGTTATCAAAGAGGTGCTTGCAGTCGGCGTCGTTGACGAGCATCATCGGGAAACGCAGTTCCCCGGCGCGATCCATCGCCAGCAGGCGCAAAATACCGGTCGTCGTCTCCTCACAGCCGCCGATGACCTGCGGGATGAGTTCCGGGTATTTCGTGTGCATCCGATGGACAAGATCGCCGCCGTCATCGATGATGATGTTGGGCGCCGTTTCCAGTACAGCGTCGATCGCGCTCTGGTACTGTTCTGCAGTCGCGCCGTGGACGGCGCAGACATGCATCCCACCCGCGGCGAGCGCCGCGGCGACGTCGTCCTGCGTGGAGAGAGGGTTGCTGCCCGTGACGTGCATTTCCGCGCCGCCCATTTCCATGACACGGCAGAGCCACGCGGTTTTTGCTTCCAGATGCACCGAGAGCGCCACACGCAGCCCGGCAAGAGGCTTCGTCTCGCGGAAATCGTCCGCGATGGCGGCGAGCACCGGCATATGTCCCGCCACCCAGCGGATCTTCTTTTCGCCCTCCGGCGCAAGGGAAATATCGGCAATATGGTTTTCGTACATGGCTGTACTCCTTTTATATATTATGGTTTTATCTTACCATCCCGCCGCGGATCACGCAACCAGGAAATACAAAGCCGCGTGAATGCGAATGCCATCCTCGTGGAATTTAATTTCTGTAAAAAGAAAAATCGCATTTATCACTGCCGCGCCCTATTGTTCCCTGCCGCTCGAAGGTGATGCCGCACATATCTCCGTAGACGCGGTCATCGCTCAGGCAGAAGGTACCGATCAGTTCCTTGCATCCCAGCAATTCGCAATACTTCACATAGGGGCATTGCAGAACATCGACCCTGTAATGCCCGC
>CAVIVK010000267.1:0-6565 GCA_963645975.1 Bifidobacteriaceae bacterium
GTGGTGAAGCTCTCAAGCGTTTTGTCCACATCGCCGTTGGCGATACCGTCGCGGATGCAATGCTGGATATGTCCTTCGAGCACAACCTTGCCGCAGCCGTTGAGCGCGGATTTCGCTGCGTTGATCTGGGAGAGAATGTCCTCGCAGGGGACGTCCTCGTCGATCATCCGGTCAATGGCCTGTACCTGCCCGATGATCTTTTTCAGTCGGCGGTGCAGATTGTCCGCGTCCATGCATTGCCGCATCATGTGTCGCCTGCCTTTCCTTTACCCGATCATTGTACCGGATGAAAGCGGCTTTGTCAAATGCTCAGCCGTTGAGACCGCGCGCCTGGCGATCCATGTCTTCGACGACAATGTCGAAGATTTCGCCGAGCGAGGCGCAGTATTCGAGCACCTTCCAGGGCTCGTTGGTGTGGTAGTGGATCTTGATGAGCTCATCATCGCCGACGGCGAGCAGGCAGTCGCCCTTGAAGTTGGTGCGGAAGTAGTCGTTGATGGCGTCCTCGTCCAGGCCGGTGCCTTCAATGAGGAGCTGGGTATCGTAGCGATAGTCGATCATGGGAAGTTTCCTTTCTGTAGCGATTTACCGGTGCTCGCCGAGGAAGAACAGCGCGAGCGTGCCGGGGCCGGAGTGCGCGCCGATGACCGGGCCAACGACCACGATCTCCTTGACGGAAGCGCCGTAGCGCTCTTTGAGGATCGCGGCAAGCGTGTCGGCGTCCGCGCGGCAGTCTCCGTGAGAAATAAACACCGTTCCGCCGGATTTGTCAAGAGCAAGCTCGCCGTATTTGTCAGCCATCGCGTTGAGAGAGGCCTTGCGGCCGCGAACCTTGAACATGTTGATGAGATGGCCGGCGTCGTCCATGTGCAGCACGGGCTTAAAGCCGAGCGCGTTGCCGACGAACGCGGTGGCGGCGCTGATGCGTCCGCCGCGCTTGAGATACACGAGATCGTCCACCGTGAACCAATGGCAGAGGTGGAAGCGGTTGTCGAGAACGACCTTTTCACATTCTTCAATCGTGCCGCCCTCGCGCTTTTTCTGCACGGCCATGTAGAGCAGCAGTCCGAAGCCGCCGGACGCGCCGAATGTGTCGACGCAGCGGATGTCGCGCTCGGGGTATTTTTCGCGCAGCTCCTGCGCGGCGATGCACCCGGCATGGTATGTACCGCTCAGACCCGAGGAAAAGCCGATGTACAGAATGTCCTTGCCGTCCTGGAGGATCGGCTCAAAGCCCTGCAAAAAGGCGTCCGCGTTCACGGCACTCGTGCGCGCAACGCTGCCCTTGCGCATCTTCTCGTAAAATTCCGGGAAGAGGAGCTCGTAATTTGAGTACTGGCGCGCGTCGCCGTCGAACACGTAGGTCAGCCAGGAGTACGGCACGCCCCACTCCTTCAGCAGCTCCGGCGGGATGTCGCACGCGGAATCGGTGTAGATCACAAAGTCGTTCATGGTTTCCTCTCCTTATATATGAATCGGTTTACTTTGATCGGACATTCTCATCACCGAGGAAAAACAGAGCCAGCGCGCCGGGGCCGACGTGCGAGCCGGTCACGGGCTCGTACATCACGGTCATGATCTCCTTCGGCGGCGCGACGATGCGCAGCGCCGAGGCGAGATATTCCGCGTCCTCCGCGCAGTCCGCGTGGGCGATGCCAACGACCTGCGTCTCGGGCGCGACAACGTACTTGCGGTAGCGCTCCACGAGCGCGTCGATGGACTTGCGGCGGCCGCGGATCTTGTCCACGGCGACGATCGCGCCCTCCTCGTTGCCCTTGAGCACAGGCTTGATGTGCAGCACGGAGGCGACGATCGCCTTGGCGTTGGAGAGCCGTCCGGTGCGGCGCAGGTACATGATATCGTCCACGGTGAAGATCTGGTACATCCGCCAGCGCATGTCGCGCAGCGCCGCCGCCGTTTCGGAAAGCGTTGCGCCGCTCTCGCGCATCTCGATGGCGCGCAGCACGAGAATGCCCTCGCCGAGCGAGGCGCCGAGCGTATCGACGAGCTGGATATCCCGCCCGGGGAACTCCTCGCGCAGATCGCCCGCGGCGAGCTTGGCCGAGCCGAACGAGCCGCTGATGCCGGACGACATGCCGACGAAGAGAACGTCTTCCCCGGCAGCGAGCAGAGGCCGCGCTGCGGCGATGAACCGTCCGGGGTTTACGAGTGAGGTCGTCACGACCGTGCCCTTGCGCATGGCGCCGTAGTACGCTGCGCCGTCAAACGACTCGGTATCGAGACACATATGCTCCGCGCCGTCATAGGAATATGAAAACGGCGCTACGGTGATGCCGTGCTTCTGGAGAAGCGGCGTCGGCAGGTTGGCGGATGTATCAGTAAGGATAGCAAAAGACAAGATATTTGCCCTCCATGTATCTAATATTTGATATTATTATAAATCAAGAGCAAAATTAAGTCAATGGGAAAAGACGCAATTACTGCTTGTAAAATCGGCGGGATGTGGTATAATCCTGTCTGCGAGGTGATGAAAATGGCATACGATAATGCGCTTGTGGCGGGAAAACTGCGCCGGTGGGAGAAATATCTGGACGATTTCCGGCTCCCGCGTTGGGAAGAAATCCCCAATTTGGGGCTGTATATGGAGCAGGTCACGGTGCTGCTGCGCGAATATCTGGACTACCTCCCGCCGGAGCTCAAGGACGAGCAGTTCATTACGGCGGCGACGATCAACAACTATGTCCGCATCAAGGTCATGCCGGAGCCGGTGAAGCGCCGGTACTACCGTGTGCATATCGCGTACCTCATCATCATTCTGACGCTCAAGCAGTCGCTGAGTATCGCGCTCATTCAGAAGATCATCCCGATGGGGCTTTCGGAAGAAGAGGTGGAGCACATCTACACCGCCTACGCCTCCCGCCATCAGCAGGCGGCGCAGTACTTCATCCAGCAGATTCGCCTGACGGCGGGGCCGATCCTCAACCACGAGGAGAGCGCGGAGATCACAACTGAGCATGCCGAGGATCTCATCATGCTTTCGGCGATCATGGGCGGTTTTACGCGGGTGTTCGCCGAAAAGCTCCTTCTGCTCGACGGGAAAGACCTTTCGAACGGCGGCAGCATTGCCCAGTCCGGCGTAAAGCGGAATGCGAAAGAGGATAAGGAAAATAAGGAATAAAAAAATCTCCGATTGAAAAATCGGAGATTTTTTTCGTATCAGGAATTTTTACCGGATGGTCTGTACTTTGACCATGTTTGTGCTGCCGTGGGTGTTGAGCGGGATGCCGGCGGTCATGACGACGGTATCGCCGGAGGTAATGTAACCGAGCTCCTTCGCCTTTTCAATGGCGCAATGGAACAGCACATCCACGCTGTCCACCGGCTGTGTGCGCAGCGGGTACACGCCCCAGACGAGCGCGAGCTGGTGATAGACCTTCTCAGACGGTGTCGCGGCGAGGATCATCTGCGCCGGGCGGTATTTCGCAACGCGGCGCGCGGCTTTGCCGGTGCTCGTGTCGGCGATGATCGCCTGTGCGTATGTCTGCTCAGCCATCGTGCAGGCGGCAGCGCTCACGGCGTTGGTGTTGTCGGAGTGATCCATCGCATGCCAGATGTTCTTGTAGATATCGGCGGCAAAGGCGTCCTGCTCGGCCTGCTCGGCGATGCGAGCCATGGTCTTCACGGCGTCCACGGGGTATTTGCCCGCGGCGGTCTCGCCGGAGAGCATCACGGCGCTGCTGCCGTCAAAGACGGCGTTGGCAACGTCGGAAATTTCCGCACGGGTCGGACGGCGGTTTTCCTCCATGCTGTCGAGCATCTGCGTGGCGGTGATGACGGTTTTGCCGGCCTGGCAGCAGGCGCGGATGAAGTGCTTCTGGATGCCGGGGAGACGCTCAAACGGAATTTCTACGCCCATGTCGCCGCGGGCGACCATGATGCCATCGGAGGCGGCGAGAATTTCGTCAAACTTCTCAACGCCCTCGGTGTTTTCGATTTTTGCAATGATGCGGATGCCCTCGCCGCCGTGGGAATTGAGGAACGAGCGCATGTCGATGATGTCCTGCGCGCGGCGCGTAAACGATGCCGCGACGTAGTCCACGTTCTGCTCGATGCCGAAGAGAAGGTCGCTCTTGTCGCGCTCGGAAAGGAACGGCATGTTGAGCCGTGCGCCGGGGATGTTCACGCCCTTCTGGCTCTTCATCATGCCGCCGTCCACAACGGTGCAGCGGATTTCGGTATCGGTTGTTTCCTCCACACGGAAGGAGAGCTCGCCGTCGTCCACGAGGAGCGTATCGCCGCTTTTCACATCGGCAGGCAGCTCGGCATAGTTCACATAGCAGCGCTCGGCGGTGCCGGCCGTCTCCACGGTGGAGAAGGTGTACGCCTGACCGGAAATGACCTCGACCGGCTCATCAAAAAGACCGAGACGGATTTCCGGACCCTTGGTGTCGAGCATTACGGCGGCGGGGAGATGGAGCTCGTCGCGCACCTTGCGGAAGCGCGCGATCAGTTCGGCGTGACCCTCGTGCGTGCCGTGGGAGAAGTTCATGCGGGCAACGTTCAACCCGGCAAGCAGGAGTTCGCGCATGACCTCCTCGCTGCTGCTGGCGGGACCGATGGTGCAAATGATCTTTGTTCTGCGCATATATCCCTCATCCTTTTCTATAATATTCTCATTTTCCACACGCATAGTATCATAACCTCCGCCATAAAGCAACGCGCATTCTACATAGTTTTTCAAGGGCAAACCGCACAATTTTCAGCATGCCCCCACCGCACAGGTTTTATTTGCATTCGGTATAAACTCCTTGCTTTTTCGCCGGAATTTGATATAATACCAAGCTGGATACGGAAACGTTTTAAAGTTAATAACGGGCCGGTGCCGGAGGGTCGGCTGCGGCTCTTTTAGGAAAGGATGGATACACAATGATCTACTCAGCGGAAGTCCAGCATATGTGCCCCGTTGCCAAGGGCGCATACCACGGTCCTGCGCCGATCCCCGAAGAGGGCAAGTGGGTACAGGCGAAGGAAATCAAGGACATCAGCGGCCTTACCCACGGTGTTGGCTGGTGCGCGCCGCAGCAGGGCGCCTGCAAGCTGACGCTCAACATCAAGGACGGCATCATTGAGGAAGCGCTGGTGGAGACCATCGGCTGCTCCGGCATGACCCATTCCGCCGCCATGGCGAGCGAAATTCTGATCGGCAAGACCATTCTTGAAGCGCTGAACACCGACCTCGTGTGCGACGCAATCAACACCGCCATGCGCGAGCTGTTCCTCCAGATCGTCTATGGCCGCAGCCAGACGGCGTTTTCCGAGGGCGGCCTGCCCATCGGCGCCGGTCTCGAAGACCTCGGCAAGGGCCTCACGAGCCAGGTCGGCACCATGTACGCCACCAAGGCGAAGGGCCCGCGCTATCTGCAGCTCACCGAGGGCTACGTTACCCGCCTCGCTCTCGACGAAGAGGATCAGATCATCGGCTACGAATTCGTCAAGACCGGCCCCATGATGGAAAACATCAAGAAGGGCATGGACGCCAACGAAGCCGTGAAGAAGGCCACCGGCAGCTACGGCCGCTTTGCCGACGCCGCCAAGTACATCGACCCGCGTCACGAATAAGAGAGGAGGACGGAAATAATGGCACTGTTTGAAAGCTACGAGAGAAGAGTCGACAAGATCAACGCCGTCCTCGCCGAGTACGGCATCAACTCCATTGAGGAGTGCCGCGATATCTGCAAGGAAAAGGGCTTTGATCCCTATGAGATCGTCAAGGGCGTGCAGCCCATCGCCTTCGAAAACGCCGGCTGGGCGTACTGCGTCGGCGCGGCGATCGCCATCCGCAAGGGCGTGAAGACCGCCGCCGAAGCTGCTAAGGCCATCGGCATCGGCCTGCAGAGCTTCTGCATCCCCGGCTCCGTCGCCGACGACCGTAAGGTCGGCCTCGGCCACGGCAATCTCGGCGCGATGCTGCTCTCCGACGAGACGAAGTGCTTTGCCTTCCTCGCCGGCCATGAGTCCTTTGCCGCCGCCGAAGGCGCGATCGGCATCGTCCGCAATGCGAACAAGGCCCGCAAGGAGCCCCTGCGCGTCATTCTCAACGGTCTCGGCAAGGACGCCGCCCAGATCATCAGCCGTATCAACGGCTTCACCTATGTCCAGACCCAGTTTGATTACTACACCGGCAAGCTGACCATCGTGCGCGAGATCCCCTATTCCAAGGGCGAGCGTGCCGCTGTCCGCTGCTACGGTGCGGACGACGTCCGCGAGGGCGTGGCCATCATGCACCACGAGGGCGTGGACGTGTCCATCACCGGCAACTCCACCAACCCCACCCGCTTCCAGCACCCCGTCGCCGGCACCTATAAGAAGGAATGCATCGAGCAGGGCAAGAAGTACTTCTCCGTCGCTTCCGGCGGCGGCACGGGCCGCACGCTGCACCCGGACAACATGGCCGCCGGCCCCGCCTCCTATGGCATGACCGACACCATGGGCCGTATGCACTCCGATGCGCAGTTCGCGGGCTCCAGCTCCGTTCCGGCGCACGTCGAAATGATGGGCTTCCTCGGCATGGGCAACAACCCGATGGTCGGCGCGACCGTCGCTG